>JAURLF010000090.1 GCA_030831375.1 Gaiellales bacterium
CGGGGTCACGGTGCCGACCCCGGACGCACTGCGGCCGCCCCCCGGCTGGGGGACGGCCGCGAACTGCGTGCGTGTGCCGCGTGGTGCGGCACCCGGCCTAGCCCTTGACAGCGGCCTTGAGCTGCGACCCGGCCGAGAACTTCGGCACCTTGGTCGCCGCGATCTGCACCTTCTCGCCGGTGCGGGGGTTCACGCCCATGCGAGCGGCGCGCTGCTGCACGGTGAACTTCCCGAAGCCGGTGAAGGTGACGTCGCCGCCGCGCTTCAGCGTGTCGGCGATCGTGTCGAGCATCGCCTCGACGGCCTCCCCAGCGTCCTTCTTGCTGAGGCCGGTCCGCTCGGCGACCTGGTCGATGAACTCCGCTTTGGTCACGATTTCCCTCCAGGGCGTCTGTGAACGCGCGGAACCTACCACCCCCGTCGGACGGACTTCGGCTCAACGATGCGGGTTTGCCGCGATGCGACCGTGCAGCAGAGCCAAACGACCGTCAAATCGGCTCAACCATGCGCCCTGCGGCGAACCATGCGGACGACCGTCCGCATGGTTGAGCGGGAGATCAGCGGCCGAGCCGAAGCGCGTCGGCGTCGAGCAGCCGCTCGAGGCGCACGCCGGCCGCCTCCATCGCCTCCGCGCCGCCCTCGCCGCGATCGACGACGCAGATCACCGTGTCGCAACCGAGCCCGGCCTGGCGCAGCGCGCGCACGGCGTCGAGGGCCGCGCCGCCGCTGGTGACGACGTCCTCGACGACCACGACGCGCTCGCCCTCCTCCCAGACGCCCTCGAAGCGGTTCGCGGTGCCGTAGTCCTTGGCGGCGCTGCGCACGATCATGAACGGCAGGCCCGAGGCCATGCTCGCCGACGCGGCCAGGGCGACGGCGCCGAGCTCCGGGCCCGCGATGCGGACGGCGCCCGGCTCGACCGCGGCGATCCGCTCGGCGAGCAGGCCGCCGATCTCGCGCAGGAGGTCGGGCTGCGTCTCGAAGCGGTACTTGTCCAGGTAGAAGCTGCTGCGCCGTCCCGAGCGCAGCACGAAGTCGCCCTCGAGGTAGGCGACGGCGCGGATCCGCTCGGCGAGGTCGCTCATGCGCCCCCCGCCACGGCGCGCGCCGCGCGCAGCAGCCGCTCGACCTCGGGGGCGCGGTCGTCGAGCGCCAGCATCGAGCCGTCGTCGAAGTAGAGGTCCGCGTGCGGCCGCGCGGCGCTCGAGCGCCGCCGCAGGAGCACCACGGCGGCTGCTGCGGCCCCGGCGGCGACGAGCAGGCGCCCGGCGCGCATCAGGCGGCCTCCGGGCCGCGCAGGGCCTGGCGGAGGTCGTAGAAGACGAGCCCTGCGGTGGCGTCGGTCGAGGCGACGGCGACGGCGGTGCGGTCCCCGTCGCGCACGCAGAAGACCAACCGGTCGCCGAGCCCGACCTCGCACTGGCTGATCGGCGGGCGGCCGAGCAGGTGGGCGGCCTCGTCGGCGGTGCGCACGAGCTCCGCGGCGCCGTCCCCGATGCCGCCGATCGAGGCCAGGATCGCGCCGTCCGCGTCGAGGATGGCCGCGCCCTCGATCTGCGCGGACACCTCGATCAGCTCGGCGAGCGCCTGGTCGGGGTCGGGTCCTGCCGCCATGGCGCGGACCGTAGCACCTCGTCGGGGCCCGGCCCGTCGTCCCCGGGCGCCGCCGGCAGGGGCTGCGTGGCGTCGTCGAGGAGCTCGGTCGCATCCTCGTACGAGCGCGTCGGATCGGGCGCTTGGGTGACGGACGCATGTGGGTCGAGCACGGGCCGCACGTCGACGACGAGCTCCGGCAGCGCCTGCTTGACCGCGTGCTGCAGGTGCTCGCGGATCGCCTCGGCCCGTCCGGGCGCCACGGGGCGGCGCAGGAGCACCTCGACGGACAGGTACTGCGCCCCGCCGGTGCTGCGCACGACGAGGCGCCGGTGTCCCGCGACCTCCGGCGGGCCGTGGATGATCGCGGCCTCGACGGCACCTGTCTCCTGCGGGGTCGGCACGCGCCGGAGCCCGGCGCCGCCCGGTCGGGCGAGGGCGACGCCCTCGAGCGCCGCGAGCAGGCCGAACGCGATGCCGACGACGGCGTCGACGGCGGGCAGCACGTAGGCCGCCGTCAGCGCGCCCGCGGCGAGCGCCAGGCAGATGGCGGCGGCGCGCAGGAGCGCGGTGCGCTCCGAGCCGAGGACGGGGCGCTCGAGGCCGGCGCGACGCAGGCCGAGCGCGGCGATCGCGAGCAGGCCCGCGCCGACGCCGCCCGCGCCGGCGACCAGCGGCCAGTCCGGATTCAGCCCGAAGCCCTCCGCGAGCGACGCGACCACGCCCACCACGGCGAGCGCCAGCGCCACGGCGGCCGCGGCGAGGCGCCCGCTGGCGCGGCGACGCGGATCTCGGGCCGGCGCCGGCGGGTCGGCGACGAGCGCGAGGAGCAGGACGGCGAGGAGCGCCGCCGCGGCCAGCGCACTGCCGGAGCCGGCGATGAGGGCAGCGGCGAGCAGGACGAGACCCGCGGCCGCGAAGGCGGCCGGCAGGGCGCCCTGCCCGAGCCGCCTCACGGCGCCAGCACCGCGCGCAGGGCCCGGGCGGCGGCGCCCCGGTGCGAGATGGCGTCCTTCTCGGCGGGCGCGAGCTCCGCGCAGGTGCGCGTCTCGCCCGCCGGCACGAGCACCGGGTCGTAGCCGAAGCCGTTGGCGCCGCGCGGCGCGTCCGCGAGGGTCCCCTCCAGGCGTCCCTCAGCGACGTGCTCGGCACCGTCGGGGCTGATCGCCACGAGCACGCAGACGAAGCGGGCGCTGCGGTCGTCCGCGTCCCGGACGGCATCGAGCAGCGCCGCGACGCGGCCCGCGTCGTCGAGCCCCTCGCCGCCGTAGCGCGCGCTCAGCACGCCGGGGGCGCCGTCGAGCGCGTCGACCTCGAGGCCCGAGTCGTCCGCCACGATCCACGCGCCGGGGCACTGCGCCGCGCCCGCGCGGGCCTTGATGCGCGCGTTGTCGAGGAACGTGGCGCCGTCCTCTTCGGGCGCGTCCCAGCCCGGGACGGGCTCCACGGGTCGACCGAGCAGCCGCGCCAGCTCGGCGGCCTTGCCGGGGTTGCCGGTGGCGAGGCGCACGGGCCCGCTCACGCCGCCCGGACCGCCTCCTCCTGCGCCGCGCGCAGCCCGTCGATGCCGAGCGCGGCGAGGTCCAGCAGGCCGTTGAGGTCGGCGCGCGGGAAGGGCGTGCCCTCCGCGGTGCCCTGCACCTCGACGAGGCCGCCCGCGCCGGTCATCACGATGTTCATGTCGACGTCGGCCGTCGAGTCCTCGACGTACGGCAGGTCCAGCACGGAGCGGCCGTCGACGATGCCGACGCTGACGGCGGCGATCGAGTCGGACAGCGCGTGCCCGAGGCCGAGCCGGTCGAGCGCGATGCGGACCGCGACCCACGCGCCCGTGATCGACGCGCAGCGGGTGCCGCCGTCGGCCTCGAGCACGTCGCAGTCGACCCACAGCGTGCGCTCCCCGAGCCGGTCGAGGTCGACGACGGCGCGCAGGGAGCGGCCGATCAGGCGCTGGATCTCCACGGTGCGCCCGTCGAGCTTGCCACGCGTCGCGTCGCGGGCCTTGCGCTGCCCGGTGGAGGCCGGCAGCATCCCGTATTCGGCGGTCAGCCAGCCGCGGCCCTGGCCCCGCAGCCACGGCGGCACGCCCTCCTCGCAGATCGCGGTGCACAGCACGCGCGTCGCCCCGACCTCGATCAGCGCGCTCGGCGCGCAGGCGAGGAAGCCGGGCGTGATCGCGACGGGCCGCAGCTCGTCGGGGCGGCGGCCGTCGGGGCGACTCACGACACCTCCCCGCCGCCCGGGGCGGGCGGCGGCGGCACGGGCAGGCCGAGATCGCGCCACTGCGCGGGCGCGGCCGGGGACGGCGCGTCGGTGAGCGGGTCGACACCGCCGGCGATCTTCGGGAAGGCGATCACGTCGCGGATCGACTCCGTGCCGGCGAGCAGCATCACCGTGCGGTCGATGCCGGGCGCGATGCCGCCGTGCGGCGGCGCACCGTAGCGCAGCGCACGCAGCAGGAAGCCGAACCGCTCCTCGGCTTCCTCGGTGGAGAAGCCGACCGTCCGGAACACGCGCTCCTGCAGGTCGGGACGATTGATCCTGATCGAGCCGGAGGCGATCTCGGAGCCGTTGATGACGAGGTCGTAGGCCTCCGAGAGGACGGCACCCGGGTCGGACTCGATCAGCGCCTCGTCCTCGCGCCGCGGCGCCGTGAACATGTGGTGCTCGGCGACCCAGCGGCCCTCCTCCTCGTCCCGGCCGAAGAGCGGGAAGTCGACGACGTAGAGGAAGGACCAGGCGTCGGGGTCGGCCAGCGCGAAGCGCTCCGCGAGGTGCGGGCGCAGCGCGCCGAGGACGCGCTGCACGACGGCGACCTGGTCGGCGGCGATGAAGACGGCGTCGCCCTCCCCCGCGCCCGTCTGCGCGACGATCGCGGCGATCTCCTCGGGGCCGAGGAACTTCGCGATCGGCGAGCGGATCTCGCCGCCCGGGTCGAGCAGGAGGTACGCGAGGCCCTTGCCGCCCCACTCCTTCGCGAACTCCGCGAGCTCGTCGAGGTCCTTGCGGCTCAGGGACGCTGCGCCGGGGCAGGCCAGCGCGCGCACGCAGCCGCCCGCCTCGAGCGCGCCCTGGAAGACGGCGAACCCGGAGCCGCGCACCGCGTCGGAGACGTCGGCGATCTCGAGGCCGTAGCGCAGGTCGGGCTTGTCGGAGCCGTAGCGGAGCATCGCCTCGGCGTGGCTGAGGCGCGGGAAGGGGCGCGGCAGCTCGATGCCGGCGAGCTCCTGCCAGAGGTGGCAGTAGAGGCCCTCGGCGAGGTCGAGGACGTCATCGCGCTCGACGAACGACATCTCGACGTCGAGCTGCGTGAACTCGAGCTGGCGGTCCGCGCGCTGCGCCTCGTCGAGGAAGGAGCGCGCGATCTGGTAGTAGCGCTCGTAGCCGGCCATCATGTAGAGCTGCTTGAACAGCTGCGGGGACTGCGGCAGCGCGTAGACCGAGCCGGGCGCGAGTCGCGCGGGCACGACGAAGTCGCGCGCCCCCTCCGGCGTCGACTTGGTCAGGATCGGCGTCTCCAGCTCCCAGAAGCCGCGCTCCTCGAGGTA
>JAURLF010000091.1 GCA_030831375.1 Gaiellales bacterium
AGGGAATGCCGCTGCGCTCGCAGAGCTCGGTCGCGCGATCGCGCAGCGCCGTGTCGATGAGGGTGAAGAAGACGGCGCTGCGGCTGCCCGGTGTCAGACGCCCGAGCACGTCCTGCAGGCCCTGGACGGTGGTCACGCGCGGGTGGCGCACGATGCTGACGGGCGAGGCCGAGAACTGGGCCTGCACGGCGCGCGCCACGCGCGACGCGGTATCGCCGGTGGAGTCCGAGACGAGGTGGATCTCGATCGGGTCGGGGCTCATCGCTGCAGCTGGGTCAGGTCGCCGACGGGCATCAGGGCCGCCGCGGTGTCGCGGATCAGGCGCACGCGGTTGGCGCGCACCGCGGGGTCGTCGGCGAGCACCATGACGGCGTCGAAGAGGGCGTCGACGGGGTCGGCGAGGCCGCCGGCGAGGCGCAGCGCCTCGGCGGGATCGTCGGCCGCGGCGATCAGGGGCGCGGTCTCCGCGAGCGCGGCGGCGAGCGCTCGCTCGGCGTCGTCGTCGAACAGCGCCGGGGCGAGCGCCGCGGCGGGCGCCTCGCCGTCGCCGATCCGGCCGCAGCGCACCGCGGCCGCGTGGGCGCGCGCGAGCGCGTCATCGTCGCGGGCCGCGTGGAGCGCGCGGGCCAGCGCGGCGTGGCGGGCCGGGTCGGTCGGGCCCGCGCCGCGTGCCGCGCGCTGCACGTCGACGGGCACCCCCTCCTCGCCGAGCGCCTGGTCGACGCGGTCGAGCACGAACGGCACGATCGCCTCGACGGCGGCGTCCGCGTCGAGCTCGAGGTCGGCGCCCTGCCCCACGAGCAGGGCGTGTGCCGCGGCGACGAGGAGCGGGAGGTCGAGGGGCATGCCCCAGCGCGCCTGGATATCGACGACGCCCGCAGCGGCGCGGCGCAGGGCGTACGGGTCGCGCGAGCCCGTCGGGCGCTCGCCGATCGCGAACACGCCGACCAGCTGGTCGAGCCGCTCGGCCAGCGCGAGGAGCGCGCCGGGCAGGGTCTCCGGCACGGGCCGACCCGCGCCGTCGGGCTGATACTGCTCGCGGATCGCGAGGGCGACGGGCTCGGGCAGGCCCGCCGCGCGCGCGTACTCCATGCCCGTCTCGCCCTGCAGCTCCGCGAACTCGCCGACCATCGTCGAGGCGAGGTCGGCCTTCGCCAGGCGCGCCGCCTCCAGCGCGTGCGCGCGGTCGTCACCCGGGGCGCCCGCCTGGTCGGCGAGGGCGCCGGTCAGCTCGACGAGGCGCGCCGTGCGATCGGCGAGCGTGCCGAGGCGCTGGTGGTAGGTGATGCGGTCGAGCTCCGCGGCCATCGCCTCGATGCCCCGGTCGCGGTCCTTCGCGAGCGAGAAGACGGCGTCGTCGAGGCGCCCGGCGAGCACGCGCTCGTTGCCGGCGCGCACCGCCTGGTCGGCGTCGGGATGCGAGTTCACCACCGTCAGGAAGACGGGGCGCAGCGTGCCCGTGCCGCCGCGCAGGGGCAGGTAGCGCTGGTGCGACTGCATCGCCGTCACCAGCACGCGCTCGGGCAGCTCGAGGAAGCGCTCGTCGATCTGGCCGTCGAGGACGCGCGGCCATTCGACGAGGTGGACGACCTCGTCGAGTACGCGCCCGGGGTCCTGCCAGGTCGCGTCGTGCGCCTTCGCGGAGGAGGCGAGCAGCGCCTCGATCACCTCGCGGCGGTCGGCGCTGCGCACGGCGACGCCGGCGCCGCCGAGCTCGGTCACGTAGTCGTCGGCGCGGGCGAGCTCGAGCTCGGGGCGCAGCACGCGATGGCCGCGCAGCGTGCGCGCGCTGCGGACGCCCTGAACCTCGGCGTCGAGCAGGCGCTCGCCGTGCATCACGCAGAGCGTGCGGATCGGGCGCGCGAAGCGCAGCGTCCCCGACCCCCAGCGCATGTTCTTCGGCATCTGCAGACCCTCGATCAGGCCGTCGACGAGCTCCTGCACGCAGGCCTCCAGCGGCACCGCGGAGCGCTCCACCGTCGCCGTCAGGAGGCCGGCCTCGTCGACGCCGAGGTCCTCGGGCGCGAGGCCGTGTTTGCGCGCGAAGCCCTCGGCGGCCTTCGTCCACGCGCCCGACTCGTCCTTGGCGGCGCGCTCCGGCGGCCCCGTCACCACCAGCGTCTCGGCGGGCGCCTCCGCGGGCACGCCCTCGGCGAGGACGGCGATCCGCCGCGGCGTCACGAGCGCCTCGACCGACGTCGGCACGAGGCGGCGCTCGGCGAGCAGCCGCTCAATGGCGGGTGCGGCCTCGCGGTCGGCGACGCGGCAGGCGTTCGCAGGCAGCTCCTCGCAGCCGAGCTCGATCAGGAGCGTCTCGCTCATGCCGGCTCCAGCCCGAGGTAGGCGTGCGCGACGGCGCGGGCCAACGCGCGCACCCGCCCGATGTAGGCGACGCGCTCGGTGACGGAGATCGCACCGCGCGCATCGAGCAGGTTGAAGGCGTGCGAGCACTTCAGCACCTGGTCGTACGCCGGCACCGGCAGCCCCGCGTCGAGGCAGCGGCCGCACTCGGCCTCGTGGTGGTCGAAGGCGCGCACGAGGCCGTCCGTGTCGGCGACCTCGAAGTTGTAGGCCGACCACTCGCGCTCGCCGCGCGCGTGCACGTCCGCGTAGGAGACGCCCGGCGCCCACGCGAGGTCCCAGCAGGAGTCGACGCCCTGCAGGTACATCGCGAGCCGCTCCAGGCCGTACGTGAGCTCCACGGAGATCGGGTCGCAGTCGATGCCGCCGGCCTGCTGGAAGTACGTGAACTGCGTGACCTCCATGCCGTCGAGCCAGACCTCCCAGCCCGTCCCCCACGCGCCGAGCGTCGGCGCCTCCCAGTTGTCCTCCACGAAGCGCACGTCGTGCTGGGCGGCATCGATCCCGATCGCGGCCAGCGAGCGCAGGTAGTCGTCCTGGATCGTCTCGGGAGAGGGCTTGATCAGCACCTGGAACTGGTAGTAGTGCTGCAGCCGGTACGGGTTCTCGGCGTAGCGGCCGTCCGTCGGCCGGATCGACGGCTCCACGTACGCCGTCGACCACGGCTCGGGGCCGAGGCAGCGCAGGAGCGTCGCCGGGTTCATGGTGCCTGCACCGACCTCCGTGTGGTACGGCTGCACGACGGCGCAGCCGTGCTCGGCCCAGAACGCCTGCAGGCGGAGGATCAGGTCCTGGAACGTCTTCGGCGCTGCGGTCGGCACCTGCGCAGGGTACCGATTCGGCCCGGCTCCACGCCTCGCCGGCAGAATCGGGGATACCCTGAGGCCGATGCGCAGGACGCTCCTCATCGCGATTCTCGTCGCGGGCACGATGACGGCGCTCGCGCCCGCCGCCCAGGCCGTCTCCTACCGGACCCTGACCACGAAGCTGCAGGCGCCGACCGCGATCGCGTTCCGGCCCGGGATCGCGAACCCGCTCGTCACGGAGCAGAAGGGCCGCATCGTGACGGTGCGCAGGGGCAAGGTGGTCGTCCTCGCCGACCTGACGGACCGCGTCGGGCAAGGCGGCGGCGAGCAGGGCCTGCTGGGCCTCGCGCTGCACCCGCGCTACGCGGAGAACCGCTTCCTCTACGTCAACTACACGGACCAGGCCGGGACGACCCAGATCGTGCGCTTCACCACGGGCCGGTTTCACAAGCCGCTGAAGGGCTCCGCGAAGACGCTGCTGTCGGTCCGCCAGCCGTACGCGAACCACAACGGCGGCAGCCTCGCCTTCGGCCCGGACGGCTTCCTCTACATCGGCCTCGGCGACGGCGGGTCCGGCGGCGACCCCGGCAACCGCGCCCAGAACCCCTCCACCCCGCTCGGCAAGATCCTCCGCGTCAACGTCGACGAGGGCGACCCGTACGCGATCCCGTCCACGAACCCGTACGCGCAGGGCGGCGGCGACCCGACAGTGTGGGCGCTCGGCCTGCGCAACCCGTGGCGCTTCTCTTTCGACCGCCGCACGGGCGCGCTCTGGATCGGCGACGTCGGCGAGCGCCAGCGCGAGGAGATCAGCTGGCTGCCGAACCGCGCGCCGCCCCTGCCGAACTTCGGCTGGAACGCCTTCGAGGGCGACAAGCGCTACGCCCCCCAGCCGACGCGCGGCGATCTGATCACCCCGGTCGCCGTGTACGACCACACGCAGGGCTGCAGCGTCGTCGGCGGCTACCTGTACCGCGGCAGAAAGGTGCGCGCCCTGCGCAACCGCTACGTCTTCGGGGACTGGTGCTCGGGCGCGATCTGGTCGATCAGCCGCAAGAACCCGGTGCGCAGGTCGATCGGCTTCACCCTGCCGAAGCTGACGACCTTCGGCGAGGACGCCCGGGGCGAGCTGTACGCGGCCTCCGGCACGGGCCGGCTGATCAGGATCGTCCCGTCCGGCTGAGCATCGCGAGGCGCACATCGCCGTGCTCGGCCGCCGTCTCGCGCACGATCCGCGCGATCGCGGCCCGGGCCTCGGGGTCCGGCACGAGCGTCGCCGACAGGGGCTCCGCGAGCAGCCGCGCCGCCCACCGCGCCTGCTCCGGCTCGAGCGGCGAGCCGGCGCCGCAGGCGGCGCACACCGCGCAGCCCTGCGCCGCGTCGTAGGCGACGGGCGGGGCGCCGCAGCCCGCGCACGCCCCCACCTCGGGCCGCCAGCCGGCGAGCGCGAGCAGCTTCAACGCGAAGGCGAGGGCGAGCGCGTCGGCCGCGTCCCGCGGGTCCGGACCGAGGTCGCCGGCAAGCGCCTCGAGGAGGCGCGCAAGACCCTGGTAGAGGCGCTCGTCGGGCTCGGGCTCGGGGAACAGCCGCACGACGGCCTCGACGCCGGCCGACGCCGCGAGCGCGCGCACGGGGTCGGCGCGGACCGGGTCGCCCGAGTCGATGACGTCGGCGGAGGTGAGGACGGCGAGCTCGCCGCGTCCGGGCGCGAGCACCGCGTCGATGCGGGTCAGGGGCTCGAGCCGCGCACCGAGCTTGCTCGTGGTGCGGCGCGCGCCCTTCGCGATCACGGCGACCTTCCCGTGACCAGGCGTGAGCAGGTGCGCGACGCGGTCGGCCTCCCCCGTCCGGAACGTGCGCAGCACGATCGCCTCGGTCGCGTACGACGCGCCGGGCACGGCGGCTACCCCTGCACGAGCGGCAGGAGCTCGCCGTTGCGGTCGAGCGCGGCGATGTCGTCGAAGCCGCCGACGGGCTCGCCGCCGATGATGATCTGCGGGATCGTCATGCGCCCCGTCATCTCGACGAGCTTCTCGCGGAAGCCGGGGATGCGGTCGACGTTGATCTCCTCGTATTCGATGCCGCGGGCATCGAGCAGCGCCTTCGCGCGCAGGCAGAACGGGCACCAGTCCGCGGAGTAGAACTCGACCTTCTTCATGCCCCCTCCAACGCCGCCGCCCGGCGCGGCATTCCCCGCCGCCGCGGGCGCGGCTGGCACGTCGGGCAGACGTGGGTGCCGCGCCCCGCACTGCGCGTCTTGACGATCGCGGAGCCGCAGGCCGGGCACGGCTCGCCGTCGCGACCGTAGACGCGGAAGCGCTCCTGCATCGAGCCGTACCCGCCCTCCGGCGAGCGGAAGTCCCGGATCGACGAGCCCTGGCAGCGGATCCCCTCCTGGAGGGCGGCCCGGACAGCGTCCGCGAGCCGGTCGAG
>JAURLF010000011.1 GCA_030831375.1 Gaiellales bacterium
GCACGGCACGGCACGGCTGCAGGCCGGCCTCGGGCGCATCACCCCGGAGGCGCGGGCGTGAGCCGACCGGAGACCTACCGGGCGGTCGTCCTGCCCGGCTTCCACGAGGACCTCGTCGTCGAGGAGCGCGCCTTCGGGCCTCTGCAGGGCCCCGACGCCGGCTGGTACCGCGTGCTCGCGGCGGGCGTCTGCCACTCCGACGTGCACGTCGCCGAGGGGCGCTGGCCGAAGCTGCCGACGCCGCTCGTGATGGGCCACGAGGTGGTGGTGGAGACGGACGCGGGCCCGTGCGTCCTCTACCCGCCGTGGGGCTGCGGCCAGTGCCGCTTCTGCGCCGCGACCGAGGAGCAGCTCTGCGGCCAGGTGGAGGAGGCGGGGCTCGTCCGCGACGGCGGCTACGCCGAGTGGGTCCAGGTCCCGCACCCCCGCTACCTGCTGCCGATCGGCGACCTCGATCCCGCCTGCGCCGTCACCTTCGGCTGCTCGTCGCTGACCCCGTACCGGGCCGTGCGCAAGGCGGCCGACCGCCTCGGGGCGGGCGTCCGCTGCCTGCAGATCGGCGCCGGCGGCCTCGGCCAGTACGGCGTCCAGTACCTGCGCGCCCTGACCGACGCCCACGTGGCGGTCGCCGACCTCAAGGCGGGCGCGCGCGAGCGTGCGCTCGCCCTCGGCGCGCACGAGGCCTGCGCCCCCGACGAGCTCGAGGGCCCGTTCGACGTCGTCTTCGACTACGTCGGCGCCGACGAGACGCTCGCGCAGGCCCGCGACCTGGTCCGCCCGGGCGGGCTCGTGGTGCTCGTGGGGGCGTGGGAGGGCAGCGTGCCCTTCGGCTTCTCGCGCGTGCCGCACGAGACCTGGTGGACCCAGTCGATGTGGGGATCGCGCGACGACATCGCCGACGTGATCGCGATCGCCCAGCGCGGCGAGCTCGACTTCCTGGTCGAGCGGATCCCGCTCGAGGCCGCCGGCGAGGCCCACGCGCGGATCCGCCGCGGCGAGGTCGACGGCCGGCTCGTCCTGATACCGTAGGCCGCGACAGGCAGGAGGCCCCCGTGAAGGTCCACATCGTCATCGACCCGTCCACCTGCGTCGGGATCGGCAAGTGCGAGGAGCTCGCCGAGCACGCCGTGGAGCTCGGCGACGACGGCGTCTCGCACCCGACCGCCCCCGTCGAGGAGGAGCTGGCCCGCACGCTCTGCGAGGCCTGCCCGACCGGCGCGATCTCCATCGGCGAGCCCGCCGAATAGCCGGCGTCGCCGTGCTGCCGCGCTACACACGGCGCTCCGTCCTCCTGGGCGCCGGCGCGGCGGGGCTGCTCGCCGCCTCGACGCGGCTCGGCTGGATCGAGGCCGTGGCCGCGTCCACCGGCGTCACGGCCGCCGACTGGGCGGAGCTCGCGGGGTCGCTCGACGGCGACCTGATCCTCCCCGCCGATCCGGCCTACGCGACGGCCCGGCTGGCCTGGAACGCCCACTACGACACGACGCCGGCGGCCATCGTGCGGGTGGCGGGCGACCGCGACGTCGCCACGGCGATCGCCTTCGCGCGGGACCACGGCATCCGCCCGATCGCCCGCAGCGGCGGACACTCCTTCGCCGGCTTCTCGACGGGGCGCGGCCTCGTGATCGACCTCGGCGGCCTCGCGGATGTCGACCTCCGCGCGAACGGCGCCTCGGTGCGGATCGGGGCCGGTGCGAACCTCTTCGGGATCTACCGGGCGCTCGGCCGCCGTGGCCTCGCCCTGCCGGGTGGCACCTGTCCGACCGTCGGCCTCGCCGGCCTCGCGCAGGGCGGCGGCATCGGGCCGTTCGGGCGCGAGCACGGCCTCATGCTCGACCGCATGACCGGCGCCCGCGTCGTCACCGCCGACGGCCGCATCCGCAACGTCGATGCGCGGCGCGATCCGGACCTGTTCTGGGCGCTGCGGGGCGGCGGCGGCGGCAACATGGGGATCGCGACGAGGTTCACGCTGGCCCCGGTGCCCGCGGGTGGGCGCTGGACGCAGTCGACGACGTCGTTCCCGTGGCGGCACGCCGCGCGGGTGTTCATGGCCTACCAGGACTGGCTGCCGACCCTGACGCCGCGCTGCACCCCCGTGTTCGTGGTGCGCACGGACGCGCCGTCGGCAACGGGCGAGCCCACCGTCTACCTCGAGACCGCCTTCCGCGGCACCCGTGCCGCGCACGACGCGACCCTGCGCGCCTTCGCCCGCGACGCGGGCGTCGTGCCGACCCTCCAGTCGGCCACGACCGGGACGTTCGCAGCCACCGAGCTCGGCGAGTACTGCCCGGGCTTCAGCGTCGAGGAGTGCTCGCACATCGTGGGCACGGCCGCGGGGCGCGTCCCGCGGCTCGGCGTCGGCATCCGCTCCGACTTCATCGTCGACCGCTGGCCCGAACGGGCGATCGAGGAGGTCATCGAGCTCCTCGAGCGCCGCCAGCGGGACCCCGACCTGCAGCCGGCCGGCGTCTCGAGCGGCAGCCTCTGCGGCAAGCTGCGCATCGAGCCCGTGGACGGCGCCATGGGCGCTCCGGCGCCGGGCGCCACGGCCTTCCGCCACCGCGGCTGCGCGATGCTCGCGCAGTACCAGGTGCGCTTCCCCGTCGGCGCCTCGGCGACCATGGCGTCGGCCAACCTCGACTGGCTCGAGGCGCTGCGCGGCGCGACGCGCCCCTGGCTGTCCGGGCGGTCCTACGTCAACTACCTCGGGCGCGGCCCGGCGCACGCGGGCCACGCCTTCTACGGCGGCAATCTCCCGCGGCTGCGCCGGATCAAGCGGGCCTACGACCCACGCGGGCTGTTCCGCTTCGCGCAGGGCATCACGCCCGCGGCGTGAGGCGCCGGAAGCCGCTCAGCCGGCGACCGTCACCGGCATCGACTTGACGCCGTTGACGAAGTTCGAGCGCACCCGCCGGACCGGGCCGTCCGGCTCGAGCCGCAGGTCGCGCTTCAGGCACTCCTCGAACATCACGCGGATCTGCAGCCGGGCGAGCCACGCGCCGAGGCAGAAGTGGGGGCCGCCGCCGCCGAAGCCGTGGTGCGGGTTCGGGTCGCGGGCGATGTCGAAGGCGTAGGGGTCGTCGAAGACGTCCTCGTCGTAGTTCGCGCTGATGTACCACATCACGACCTTGTCGCCCCGGGCGATGTCCTTCCCGCCGAGCACCGCGTCCTGGCGGGCCGTGCGGCGCATGTAGAGGACCGGCGTCGCCCAGCGGATGATCTCCTCGACCGCGGAGTCCATCAGCGACGGGTCGGCGCGCAGGCGCTGCCACTGGTCGGGGTGGTCGATGAAGGCCTTCATCCCGTGCGTGAGCGTGGTGCGCGTCGTCTCGTTGCCCGCCAGGATCAGGATCTGGAACATGTTCGAGTACTCGAGCTCGGTCAGGCGCTCGCCGTCGACCTCGCTGTGGATCAGCCGGGAGACGAGGTCGTCCTCGGGATGCCGACGGCGCTCCTCGCCGAGCGCGCGGCCGTACTCGAAGACGTGGTACGAGGCCGGGCTCCCGAACGGGAGGTCCTTCGGGTCGACGCCGGCGGGCAGGCTGTCGTAGTCGGGCGCGTAGTCGGGGTCGTCGATCGCGATCATCTGGTTCGACAGCTCGATCATGCGGTCCGCGTCGCCCGCGGGCACGCCGAGGATGCTCAGGAGCACCGTGATCGGCAGGGGCTCGGCGACGTCCAGCACCCAGTCGAACGAGCCCCGCTCCTGGGCGCGGTCGAGCAGCCGTCCGGCCACCTCGCGCGCGTAGGCCTCGTGGCCCGCGATCGCCTTCGGGGTGAAGAGCGGGCTGACGATGCGCCGCAGGTGGTTGTGCAGCGGCGCGTCCGAGTCGATCAGGGAGCGGCGCTTCTCGATCGAGTCGGGCTCGACCTCCTCGAGCATCGTCAGGCCCTCGCCCGACGAGTAGGTGGCGGTGTCCTTCGACACCGCGATCACATCCCGGTGCCGGGTCACCGCCCAGAAGCCGTGGTTGGGGGCCGGCTCCGGGTGCCAGTGCACGGGGTCCTCGCGGCGCAGACGCCGGAAGGCGTCGTGCGGGACCGACTCCTCCCAGATCTCCGGGGTGATGATGTCGACCCCGGCGAGGTCCTCCTCCGTCGCCGCCATGGCCGGAATCCTACTACCGGGGACGGAAACGAGAAGGGCCCCGCCCGCCGGAGCGGACGGGGCCCTCGAACGATCCGCCTAGGAGGCGATGTCCTCGTGCAGGTAGCGGCCGATGCCGGCGTAGCGCTCCGGCTTCGAGCTGCGGAAGATCAGGGCCACGATCACGCCGGCCCCGAACACGAGCAGCGGCCACAGCCACATGTACTTGATGAACGGCACGTCGGCCGCGCCGGACAGGTCGCCGCGGTACTTCATCAGGAGGTACACGACGAAGACCTGCGACCCGACGCCGACGATCGGCGCGATCAGCGTCTTCAGCCAGTGCATCTCCTTCTGGCGGGTGAAGTACACGATGATCGCCAAGGACACCAGCGCCTGGATGGCGAGGATGCCGGAGACGCCGAGCAGCGGGCTCCACGTGCCGAGGTACAGCAGCGCGCCCAGGGTGGTCTGGTCGTAGAGGAAGAACCCGAGCACCCACGCGCCCACGATGATGCCGAC
>JAURLF010000092.1 GCA_030831375.1 Gaiellales bacterium
CGGCCGAGGTTCTTGCGCGGCTGCAGCGCACCGATGAAGAGCACGTAGCCGGGCTCGAGGCCGTGCGCGGCGCGCACCCGCGCGGCCGCCTCCGGGTCGGGCCGGAACGCGTCGCCGATGCCGTTGGGGATCGCGATCACGCGCTCCGGGTCGAGGTCGGGCACGGCGTGGAGGAGGTCGGCGCGGGCGTGCTCCGACACCGTCACCACGCGGGCGGCGCGCCGCGCCGACCACGGCACGAAGCGCCCGAAGGCGATCCGGTCCGGCGTCGGCATCAGCTCGGGGGCGTAGTGGTACGAGCAGTCGTGGACGGTGACGACGCCCGGGCAGCCGAGCCCGGGCGGCAGCACGTAGTTGCCGTGGTAGAGGAGCGGCCGGTCGGCGCGCAGGCGCGCCGGCAGGCTGACGGCGACGCGGCGGTAGTTGGAGCCGACGGCGACCGCGACGGGGCGCACGACGCCGGACGCCGTGATCGGCTCCGGCACCCGGGCCGGGTCGCGCACGTACGCGAGCACGGTGAACGGCACGTCGTCGCGGCGCGCGATGGCGGACAGCAGACCCGTGGCGACGGACTCGTCGCCCGTGCGCCGACGGCCGATCACGTCGGCGTCGAAGGCGATGCAGCCGGGCATCTAGCCGACGCGCCCGCCGCGCACGGGGCGCTCGCGGACCTCGTCGGGGAAGGCCGCGCGCTCGCCCAGCGTCTGCCGGGCGAAGTCGAGGAAGGTGGCCACGAGCCGGCCGGGAGGACGCGCCGCGCTGCGCACCGCGTAGAAGAGGCGGTTCGCCTCGAGGCCCTTGACGGTCGCGGTCGCGAGGCGCCCCTCGGCGAGCTCGTGCTCGACGGCGAGCCGCGACAGGAACGTGATGCCGAGGCCGGCCTCGACGGCCGACTTGGCGGACTCCTGCAGGCCGAGCTCGGCGACGACGTTGAGGTCGCGGGCGCGCACGCCGAGGGCGCGCAGCTCGCGCTCGACGACGGTGCGCACGCCGGCCCCCTCCTGCTGCACGACGAGCGGGGCGGCCGCGAGCTCGTCGGCCGTCAGCTGCCGGCCGGCGAGGTCGTGCCCGGCGGGCACGACGAGCACGACCTCGTCGCGCAGGAACGGCTCGAAGACGAGCGAGCGGTGCGCGCGCTCGGCGCCGACGATGCCCACCTCGAGCTGCCGGTCGAGCACGCGATCGACGATCGTCTCGGTGTCGTCGACCCGCAGCGACACCGTGACGTCGGGGTTCTCGCGGTGGAAGGCGCCGAGCAGGGCGGGCAGGATCCGCTCGCCCGGGCCCGTGGAGGCGCCGACGACGAGCTGGCCGGCGAGCACGTCGCCCTCGTCCTCGAGGCTGCGCATCAGGTCGCGCTCGGCGCCGAGGATGCGCTGGGCGTGGCGGTACGCGACCTGTCCGGCCTCCGTCGGCTCGACGACGCGCCCGGAGCGGTCGATCAGCTGGCAGCCGAGGCGCTTCTCGAGGGAGCGGATCGCGAGCGACACGGCCGGCTGGGTGACGCCGAGCTGCTCGGCGGCCTGCGAGAAGCTGGAGCGGTCGACCACGGCGACGAGCGCCGCGAGCTGCTTGGTGTCCACGCGGCTAGTCCCCCACCCGCTGCGGAGACTGGCCCTCGCGCACGGGCGATCGCGCCGCGTCGAAGTAGAGCCCGAGCGCCGCCTCGTCGTCGCCGCGGGCGAGCGCGGCCTCGATCTCGTCGAGCCGCAGGCCGAGCCAGGCGGCGTCGATGCGGCCGCGGCGGGCCCGCATCAGCTTCTCGTGGTGGGTGCGCTCGACCGACTCGTCGTCCGAGAAGAGCCGCTCGTGCAGCACCTCGCCGGGGCGGCGCCCGATCACGCTGATCTCGATGTCCTTGCCGGGCTCCTGGCCCATCAGGCGCACCATGTCGTGCGCGAGGTCCCAGATCCGCACGGGGTCGCCCATGTCGAGGACGAAGATGTCGCCGGAGCGGCCGACGCCGCCGGCCTGCACGATCAGCTGGACGGCCTCGGGGATCGTCATGAAGAAGCGCGTCATCTCGGGGTCCGTGACCGTGACGGGGCCGCCCTCGAGGATCTGCCGCCGGAACGTCGGGATCACCGAGCCGGAGCTGCCGAGCACGTTGCCGAAGCGCACCGCGATGAAGCGGGTGCCGGGCTGCTCCTGCGCCTCCGCCTCGACGACGTACTCGCAGAGCGCCTTCGAGGCGCCCATCGCGGTCTCCGAGATGACGGCCTTGTCGGTCGAGACGAGCACGAAGCGCTCGACGCCCTGGGCGGCCGCGAGCTCCGCGAAGGACCGCGTGGCGAGCACGTTGTTGCGCAGCGCGCTGAACGGGTTGGCCTCCATCAGCGGCACGTGCTTGTAGGCCGCGGCGTGGAAGACGACGTGCGGACCGGCCTCGGCGAGGATGCGGCGCATGCGGTCGGCGTCCTTGACGTCCGCCACGCACGAGGTGAAGGCGACGTCGGCGTTCTCGCGCAGCCACTGGTCGATCTGGAAGAGGTTGTCCTCGGCGTGGTCGACGAGGGTCAGGTGGGCGGGCGCGAGGCGCGAGATCTGGCGCACCAGCTCCGAGCCGATCGAGCCGCCGGCGCCCGTCACCAGCACGGACTGGCCCGCCAGGTAGCCGCCCATGGAGACGAGGTCGAGACTGACGGGCTGGCGGCCGAGGATGTCCTCCACCTCGACGTCGCGCAGGCGCTGCAGCAGGTTCGGGTCGCCGTCGAGCAGATCGTAGAGGCCGGGCAGCGTCTTCACCGGCACGCCCGCGCGTCGGCACGCGTCGACGACGCGCTGGCGCACGACGCCGTCCGCGTTCGGCATCGCGATCACGACCTCGTCGGGCGGCGACGCCTTCAGGATGCCCGCCAGCTCCGCGGTGGTGCCCTCGACCTTGACGCCGTGCAGGCGCATGCCCTGCTTGCGCGGGTCGTCGTCGACGAGCCGGATCGGCGTCATCCTGAGCGCCGCGTTGCCGAGCATCTCGCGCACGATCACGGAGCCCGCGTCGCCGGCGCCGACGACGAGCACCTCGCGCCCGCGCGGGAACAGCGTGCCGCGCCCCTCGAGGATCGTGCGCGCGCCGGCGCGCACGCCGACGGTGCCGAGCAGGAGCAGCAGGAAGTAGATGACGAGGACGCCGCGCGGCGGCGTCGCGGCGACCGGCGGGAACAGGTTCGCGTAGAGCGCGACGACGACGACCGCGATCGCGGAGGCGCGCACGAGCAGGCGCACGTCGCGCAGCGACACGTAGCGCCACCAGCGCGTGTAGAGGCCGTTGACGACGAAGACGAGCACCGTCAGCAGGACGACCCACGGCAGCGTCTCGACACGCAGGATCTCCGCCCAGCGCGGCACGCGGTCGAAGCGCAGCTCGAACGCGAGCCACCAGGCGATCGCCGCCACCGCCGCGTCCGCGGCGACGTGGCCCAGCCGATGCCAGGAGGGAAGCCGCATATCAGCGATCATTATAGGTGCTCCGGCCCGCCATGAGGCAGGCGCCACGAACGGCTCAGCCGAGCCCGGACAGCGCCAGGTCGACGAGCAGCCCGGGGTCGCGCAGGACGGGCCGGTCCGCGGGCCCGCGCGGCTCCACCACGAGGTCGCCGGCCCGCTCGAGCCGGCGCAGCCGGCCCTCGGCGATCAGCGCCCGGTCGACGGCGCCGAGCTCGCCCGCGAACGTCGTCCAGACGGGCGTGCCGAGCACGACCGCCTCGCGGTTCATGGTGCCGCCGGCGGACACGACGAGGTCGGCCTCCGCGACGAGGCTGCGGGCGTCGACGGCGCGCTCCGGCACGATCACCCGCTCCAGCCCCAGCGCGCGCACCGCCGCGCCCTGCTCGGCCGTGCGCGGCAGCACGACCTGGTCGACGCGCGGGTCGGCCGCGAGGCGGCGCAGCACCTCCTCGAAGAGGGGGTTGTCCGTGCGGTGGTAGAGGGCGAGCTCCGGCGGCGGGCGCAGGACGGCGAGGAGCGCGTCGGGGCGCGCGCCGAGCGCGACGCGCACGGACGGGTCCGCCACGAACCCGAACAGGGCGTACTCCTCCTTCAGGCCCGGGTAGCGCACCACCTTCGCCGGGGCCGCGCCGTGGCGGGTGACCGCCTCGAGCCCGATCGCGTCCGGCACCAGCACGCGTGCGGCGAGCCGGCAGTTGACGCCGTGCTGCAGCCGCGCCCCCTCGTAGTCGAACATCGTGACGGCGGGGAAGCCGAGCATCCGCGCCACCATCGGCTGATCCGTCGAGCCGTGCGCCAGCGCCACGTCGATGCGGCGGCCCTTCGCCCAGCGCCGCAGCGCGTGCACGCGGCCGAGCGCGGCGCGGCCCTTGCCGAGCCGTGAGCGCCCGCCGTGCTCGCCGATCCCGGTCACGGCGAGGCCGTGCAGCTCGGCGAGCTCCGCCGTCTGCCCGTACGGCCGCGCCGTCAGCAGCACCTCCGCGCCGCGCGCCTCGAGGACGCGCACGAGCGGCGCCAGCACCGGCACGTGCGGCGCGTTGGTGAGGTCGACCCAGACCCGCATCGCCCTAGGCGATCGGCGCGAGCGACGCCTCGAGGGCGCCGACGACGGCGGCCTGGGCGTCCGCGTCGAGGGTCGGGTACATCGGCAGGGCGATGCACTCCCGCGCGGCGCGCTCCGTCTCCGGCAGGCTGCCCGGCGCGTAGCCGAGGTCGCGGAAGACGGGCTGCAGGTGGTGCGGCGTGTCGTAGTAGACGACGGCGCCGACCTCGGCGGCCTTGAGGGCGGCCTGGACGGCGTCGCGGTCCGGGCAGCGCGCCATGTAGAGGTGGTAGATCGGCTCCGCGCCCGGCGCCGTGGCGGGCGGCGCGACGAAGCGGTCGATGCCGAGCTCGAGGTAGCGCGCGGCGACGGCGCGGCGGGCCGCGTTCCAGCCGGCCAGCTCGGGCAGGAGCACGCGCAGGATCGCGGCCTGCAGCTCGTCGAGGCGCGAGTTCATCCCGACCTGCGTGAAGGTGCGCTTGTCCTTCGAGCCGTGGAAGCGCAGTTCGCGGATGCGCTCCGCGATCGCCTCGTCGGGCGTGGTCACGAGGCCGCCGTCGCCGAAGCCGCCGAGGTTCTTCGTCGGGAAGAACGAGAAGGTGGCGATGTCGCCGATCGCGCCGCAGCGGACGCCGTCGAGCGACGCGCCGTAGGCCTGCGCGGCGTCCTCGATCAGGACCAGGCCGTGCTCGTCGGCGAGCGCCCGCAGGGGGCCCATCGGCGCCGGGTGCCCGAACAGGTGCACGGCCATGATCGCGCGCGTGCGCGGCGTGATCGCGGCGGAGACCGCGTCCGGATCGAGCTGGTACGTGGCCGGGTCGATGTCGGCGAAGACGGGCGTCGCGCCGACCGCGGCGATCGACTCGGGCGTCGCGTAGAAGGTGTACGCCGGGCAGACGACCTCGTCGCCCGCGCCGATGCCGTGGGCGCGCAGCGCGAGGATCAGGGCGTCCGTCCCGTTCGCCACGCCGACGGCGTGCGCGACGCCGAGGTCGGCCGCCGTCTCCGCCTCGAGCGCCCGCACGTTCGGGCCGAGGATGAAGACGCCGCTCTCGATCACCTCCCGCACGGCGCTCTGGATCGCGCCGTGCAGGGGGCGCCACTGGCCGCTCAGGTCCATCAGGGGCACTGCCATGGGCCACAGGGTACCGCCCGGCCTCCGCCGGAGCGCTACCCTGCGTCGGTGCCGCAGCCTCCCGCCCTCGTGTCGGATGCCGCCGGCGTGGCCGCCGCCGTCGACGCGGCACGCGCCGCGGGCACGTGCGCGCTCGACACGGAGTTCCTCTGGGAGAAGACGTACGCGCCGGTCCTCTGCCTCGCGCAGCTCGCCGTCGGCGAGGAGATCTGGCTGATCGATCCGCTCGCGGGAGCGCCCCTCGAGCCCGTCGCGGAGCTCGTCGCCGACCCCGCCGTCGAGAAGCTGATGCACGCGCCATCGGCGGACCTGATCGCCTTCGGCCTCCACTTCGGCTGCGTCCCCGCCAACGTGTTCGACACGCAGATCGCGGCGGGCTTCGTCGGCCTGACGGCGGGCGCGGGTCTCGAGCGGCTGCTCGACCAGGTCCTGCACGTCCGCCTCGACCACGACGAGACGTTCTCCGACTGGAGCCGCCGGCCCCTGACCGACACGCAGCTCCTCTACGCCGCCGACGACGTGCGCCACCTCGGGCCGCTCGTGGCGGAGCTGCGCCGGCGCCTCGACGAGCGCGGCCGCGCCGCCTGGGCGCAGGCGGAGATCGAGCGCCGCTTCTGCACCCCGGAGGCGGCCGGCGCCGACCCGGAGCGCGCGTGGCGCAAGGTGCAGCGCCGCGGCCGCCTGTCGCCCACGGCGCAGGCCGTCCTGATCGACGTGGCGGCCTGGCGCGAGCGCACCGCGCGCCGCCGCGACCAGCCCGCCGCGTGGGTCATGAAGGACCCGAGCCTCGTCGAGATCGCCCGCGCCGCCCCGCGCAACGCGGACCAGCTGCGCCGGATCCGCGGGATCGGCAAGGGCCTCAACGAGCGCGACACCGTCGACCTCCTCGCCGCCGTGGAGGCGGGCCTCGAGCGCACGCCGCCGCCGAAGGAGGCGTCGGTCCCGCAGCGCGTCGCCCGCCGCGTCGAGGCGGTCGCCACGCTCGCCGTGCCGATGGCGCGCATCCGCTGCCTCGACCAGGACCTCGCGCCCGAGCTCGTCGCGACGCGGGCCGACCTCGACCGCTTCCTCGAGGCCGTCGTCGTCGACGAGGGCGCCGACGACCTGCCGCTCGGGCAGGGCTGGCGCCGCGAGCTGCTCGGCGACGACCTGATCCGCCTCGCCGCGGGCGAGGTCGCGCTGTCCCTCAACCGCGAGGCGCCGTACCTCCGCATCGAGGACATCCATGGCCGCTGAGCACGGCCGCCGGATCCTGCTCGGCGTCGGCGTCGGGCTGTTCGCCTTCGTCGTGATCGCGGTGCCGACGGCGCTGGTCGAGAACCCGCTGTTCCAGCGGATGACGCCCGTCGAGTGGTGGAGCTGGCCGGTGGCGATCGTCTCCGCCGTGCTGGTCGCGATCCTCGTCGCCCTGCCGAAGCCGACGAGGTGCCGGCCCGCGACGCGCGCCGGCGTCGTCGGCGGCGCGCTCGCCTACCTCGCCGTCGGCTGCCCGACCTGCAACCACCTCGTGGTGCTCGCGATCGGCGCCAGCGGCGCGCTGCAGTGGTTCGCGCCGCTGCAGCCGATCCTCGCGCTCGCCGGCATCGTCGTGCTCGTGATCGCGATCCTGCACCGCCTGCGCCTGCTGCGGCAGGCCGCGGGCGACGCCGCGCCCTACGGGGCGTCGTCGACGACGCGGTAGTACGTGTCGCGCTGCACGGGCCGGAAGCCCGCGTTGCGGATGATCCGGCAGAAGTCCTCCTTGGAGGCCCGGTAGGTCGTGCCGGCGCTCGAGACGACGTTCTCCTCCAGCATCACCGAGCCGAGGTCGTCCGCCCCGAACTGCAGCGCGATCTGCCCGATCTTCATGCCCTGCGTCACCCACGACGACTGGATGTGCGGGATGTTGTCGAAGTAGAGGCGCGAGATCGCCTGCACGAGCAGGTACTCGAACGACGTCGGCGTCTCCGACACCTCGCGCCCCAGCCGCGTGTTGTCCGGCTGGAAGGTCCAGGAGATGAAGGCGCGGAAGCCGGGCGCCTCGTCCTGCAGGTCGCGCAGGCGGCGCATGTGCTCGACGCGCTCCTCGAGCGTCTCGACGTGCCCGTACATCATCGTCGCGGACGTCGACATGCCCTGGCGGTGCGCCTGGCGCATCACCTCGAGCCACTCGTCCGACTTCGTCTTCTTCGGCGCGAGGATGCGGCGCACGCGGTCGACGAGGATCTCGCCGCCGCCGCCGGGCAGCGTGTCGAGGCCCGCGTCGCGCAGCCGCGACAGGGTCGTCGCGATCGGCAGCTTGGAGCGCCGGGAGATGTGCATGATCTCGGGCGGCGACAGCGCGTGCAGGTGGAACGAGGGGTAGCGCTCCTTGATCGAGGAGAAGAGGTCCTCGTACCACTCGATGCCGAGGTCCGGGTTGTGGCCGCCCTGCATCAGGGCGCCCGTCCCGCCGATCTCGACCGTCTCGCGGATCTTGGCGAAGATGATCGGCTTCGGCAGCGTGTAGCCCTCGCGCGTGTCACCGGGCTGGCGGTAGAACGCGCAGAAGTTGCAGTCCGTCACGCAGATGTTCGAGTAGTTGATGTTGCGGTCGACGATGAAGGTGACCGCACCCGGGTCGGCCTTGCGGTTGCGGATCTCGTGCGCGGCCTGGCCGATCGCCATCAGGTCCCGCGAGCGCATCAGGGTGAGGGCGTCGGCGTCCGACAGGCGCTCGCCGTCGAGCACGCGATCGAGGATCTCCTGCACGGTCCTGGTCTGCTCCGCGACGGCCATCAGGCGCGCGCCTCCCGCTGGGTGCCGCCCGCGAAGACGAGCTCGGGGGCGGCGTCGACGATGCCGGCCGCGTGGGCCAGCTCGAAGTATCGCCGCAGGCCGTCGCGCTCGCGCTGGCCGAAGCGGTAGCGCAGCTTCTCGAAGTAGCGGGCGAGGAAGCCGGCGGGGAAGCCGTAGCGCTCCGCGGCCGCCTCGGCCACCAGCGCGGCGTGCTCGGAGGCGTCCGCGACGGCGTCGGCGAGGGCCCGGTCGAGCTCGGCGAGCGCCGCCGCGTCGCAGCTGCGCCGCGCCGCCCAGACCGCGAACACCATCGGCAGGCCCGTGCGCTCGCGCCAGAGGACGCCGAGGTCGTGGTGCGGCGTCGCGTCGGTCATCGCGCTCTCCAGCGCCTCGTCGCCGATCATCAGGCGCGCGTCGGCCGCCTCGCCCTCGGGCCGGATCTCGGCCTCGGGCAGGAGGATCCGGACGAGCGCCACGGATGCGGCGCTCTGCGCGGTCACGCTGACGGAGCGCACCGCGGGCAGCGGCACGCCGGTGACGAGCTGTACGGAGTCGACGGCGCCGTCCGACGAGATGCAGACGCTCGGCAGCAGCACGAGCTCGTCGGCGTGGCGCGCGTATGCGATCGACGACACGTTGGCGACGTCGAGCTCGCCCCGGGCGAGCATGCCGTTGAGCGTCGTGGGCACGCCGAGGACCTCCTCGACGGCGCCCGCGCCGAGCCGGCGCTCGAGCGACCAGGCCAGCGGGAACGTGTTGATGTAGTCGACGCGGCCGACGCGCAGGGGCATCAGTCCCACCGCCTCAGCTCGTTGTAGAACGTGTCGCGCTGCACGGGCACCTTGCCCGCCTCGCGGATCACCCGCACGAGCGCCTCGACCTTCTCCTCGGTCGGCGTGACGGCGCCCGCGGCATGGGCGATCTTCTCCTCGACGACGGTGCCCTGGATGTCGTTCGCCCCGAACGACAGCGCGACCTGGGCGAGCGGGGTCGAGATCATGATCCAGTAGGCCTTGACGTGCTCGATGTTGTCGAGCATCAGGCGCGAGACGGCGATCATCTTGAGGTCGTCCTGCCCCGTCGAGAACTTCCAGCCGCGCCGCTCGAAGACGGTGTTCTCCGGGTGGAAGGGCAGCGGGATGAAGGCCATGAAGCCGCCCGTGTCGTCCTGCAGCTCGCGCAGGGCGAGCAGGTGCTCGATCCGCTCCTCGTACGTCTCGACGTGGTTGTAGAGCATCGTGCAGTGCGTCTTCAGGCCGCGCTCGTGCGCGAGCCGGTGCGTCCGCAGCCAGTACTCGCCGGGCTCCTTGCCGGGCGCGATGATCTTGCGCACGCGCGGCGCGAACACCTCGGCGCCGCCGCCGGGCAGGGTGTCGAGCCCGGCCTCGATCAGCGCGTCGAGGACCTCGCCGTGGTCGAGGCCCGAGAGCTTCGTCATGTGGTGGATCTCGGACGCGGTGAAGAGCTTCAGGTCGACGCCGGGCAGGCCCGCCTTGAGGGCGCGCGTGATGTCGATGTAGTACTGGAAGTCGAGGTGCGGGTTCTCGCCGCCGACCATGTGGATCTCGGTGAAGTCCTGGTGCTCCTGCACCTGCTGGGCGTGCGCGACGAGCTCGTCGATGTCCCAGATCACGGCGTCCGCCTGCTTCGAGGTGCGGGCGAAGGCGCAGAACTTGCACTTGACCCGGCAGATCGTCGTGTGGTTCAGGTACAGGTTGTTGACGAAGTAGACGTCGTCGGTGCCGCCGCGCCGGCGCCGTGCGAGGTCGGCGAGGGCGCCGAGCTCGAGCACGTCGTGCGACTCGAGCAGCGCGATGCCGTCGTCGAGGTCGAGCCGCTCGCCGGCCTCGACCTTCTCGCGGATCTCCCGCAGTTCGGTGCTCTTCGCGCTGATCGTGGCCATCGTGTCGTCCGTCCTAGGTATCGCGGTCCACCACCCCGCGGACGACCATCCGCAGGGGTGCCGTGTCGAGGTCGCCGGCGACGCGGTCGAGGGCCTCCTCGGCCTCGCGCACCAGCTCGCGCGCCGTCTCGCGCGCATCGTCGAGGGCGCCCGTCGCCGCCACCATGCGCAAGAGGCCGGGCACGTCGTCGGGGGCCGCGCCGTCGCGCAGCGCGACGGCGACGGCCGGCTCGCGCGCGGCCGCGATCACGAGCGGCAGGGTCGCGGTGCCGCCGAGCAGGTCCGTGCCGACGGCCTTGCCGGTGGCGTCGGCCGACCCCTCGCAGTCGAGGATGTCGTCGGCGACCTGGAAGGCGAGCCCGAGCAGGCGCCCGTACTCGGCGAGCGCGTCGACGTCGACGGGGTCGAGGCCGCCGAGGCGGCCGCCGAGGCCGCAGGCGACGGCGAACAGCCGGCCCGTCTTGAGCGTGCAGCGCTCGAAGTAGCGCTCCGGCGTCGTCCCCGGGTCGCGCGTCTGCAGCATCTGGAGCGCCTCGCCCTCCGACAGGCCGAGGGCGGCGCGGGCGAGCAGGGACAGGCACTCGATGTCGCCGGTCTCGGCGAGCACGCCGAAGGCGCGCGCGAACAGCATGTCGCCGGTCGCGCCGGCCACGCGCTCGCCGTGCTGCGCCCACACGGTCGGCCGGCCGCGGCGCAGCGCGGCGTGGTCGAGCACGTCGTCGTGGACGAGGGTCGCCATGTGCACGAGCTCGACCGCGATGCCAGCGCCGAGTGGCGGATCGGCGGCCGGTGAAGAGGA
>JAURLF010000093.1 GCA_030831375.1 Gaiellales bacterium
CGACGGGCCCGTGCCCGCCGCGGTCCGCGCGATCCGCGCGGCCGCGCCCGGCCTCGTGATCGCGACCGACGTGTGCCTGTGCCAGTACACCGACCACGGCCACTGCGGCCTCGTCGGCGACGACGGCGCGATCCGCAACGACGCCAGCCTGCCGGTGCTCGCCAAGGCGGCGGTGGCGCACGCCCGCGCCGGCGCCGACCTGGTCGCCCCGAGCGACATGTTCGACGGCCGCGTGGCGGTGATCCGCGACGCGCTCGACGCGGAGGGCTTCGCGGAGACCGTCGGCATCCTCTCCTACTCGTCGAAGTACGCCTCCGCCTTCTACGGGCCGTTCCGCGACGCCGCGCACTCCGCGCCGTCGGCGGGCGACCGTCGCTCGCACCAGCTCGACCCGCCGAACCGCGCCGAGGCCGTCCGCGAGGGCCTGATCGACGAAGGGGAGGGTGCCGACCTCCTGATGGTCAAACCGGCCCTCGCCTACCTCGACGTGATCCGCGACCTCTCCGACGCCACCGACCTGCCGGTCCTCGCCTACCAGGTCTCCGGCGAGTACGCCATGCTCCGCCACGCCGCCGACCAGGGCGCGTTCGCCTTCCGCGACGCCTACCTCGAGTCGCTCGTCGCGATCCGCCGCGCCGGGGCGCGCGCCACGATCACCTACGGCGCCGTGGACGCCGCCAAGTGGCTCGCGTAGGCCTCGACCCGGTCGACGCGATCGTCGACGCCGCTGCGGCCGCCTCCGGCATCTGGGCCCGCTCGGCCCTGCCCGCGGGCGAGCGCGATCCCGCGCACGCCTTCGGCCGCATCGCCGGCGGCGAGCTCGCCGACGGCGTCGAGGCGATCTACGAGGGTTACCTCGTGCACCACGCCCCGCGCGGCCGCGGCTTCGCGCCGGCCGAACGCGAGCAGGGGCTCCTGCTCGGCGACTATCTGTACGCCACCGGCCTCGTCGCCGTCACGCGCACCGGTGACGTGGCGGCGATCAGCGCCCTCTCCGACCTCGTCTCCCTCGCCGCCGCGCAGCGCGCCGAGGCGGAGCGGCCCGCGGACGCCGAGCTCTGGCTCGCCACCTGCCGGCACCTCGCCGGTCCGCGCGACGACGACGCGCTGGCCGCGGCCGTCGCGGCCCTGCGCGCCGGCGACCGCGCCCCGCTCGACCGGCTCGTGGCGGACGAGGACGCGGCCGAGCCCCTCGCCCTGCACCGGCGCCTGATGGGGGACGCCGCATGAGGGGCCCGCGGGACCTGCGCGACTGGATCGAGATGCTGCGCCGCGCCGGCGAGCTCGTGGAGGTGACGCAGGAGGTCGACCCGCACCTCGAGATCACCGAGATCGCCGACCGCGCGATGAAGGGCGGCGGGCCCGCGCTCCTGTTCACCAACGTCAAGGGCTCGCGCCACCCCGTCCTGATCAACCAGTTCGGGACGGAGCGGCGGATGCTGATGGCGCTCGGCGCGGACTCGCTCGACGCGATCGGCGACGAGATCGCCGACCTGCTCGAGCTGCGCCCGCCCGACGGCCTCGCCGACAAGGTGCGCAAGCTCGGCCAGCTCAAGTCCGTCGCCGACGCGCGCCCGCGGATCGTGAAGTCGGGCCCCTGCCAGGAGGTCGTCTGGCCCGAGCCCGACCTCGACCTGCTGCCCGTCCTGACCTGCTGGCCCGACGACGGCGGCCCGTACGTCACGCTCGCGAACATCATCACCAAGGACCCCGTCACCGGCGGCCGCAACGTCGGCATGTACCGCCTGCAGCAGCACTCGAGCCGGGAGCTCGGCCTGCACTGGCAGATCCACAAGGACGCCGCGCACGACTGGACAGAGGGCGCGGGCCGGATGGAGGTCGCGATCGCGCTCGGCACCGACCCCACGACGACCTACTGCGGCTCGATGCCGCTGCCGAAGCACGTCGACGAGTACATGGTCGCGGGCTGGCTGCGCGACGAGCCCGTCGAGCTCGTGCAGTGCAAGACGATCGACCTGCAGGTGCCGGCCAACGCGGAGATCGTGATCGAGGGCTACTGCGAGCGCGGCGAGCTGCGCCCCGAGGGGCCGTTCGGCGACCACACGGGCTACTACACGCCCGTCGACGACTTCCCCGTCCTGCACGTGACGGCGATCACGTCGCGGCGCGACCCGATCTACCCGACGATCGTCGTCGGCCCGCCGCCCTGCGAGGACCTCTGGCTGGCGAAGGCCACGGAGCGGATCTTCCTGCCCGCCGTCCGGATGACGCTGCCCGAGGTCGTCGACTACGACCTGCCCGCCGCCGGCACGTTCCACAACTGCGCGATCGTGTCGATCCGCAAGCGCTTCCCCGGCCACGCGCAGAAGGTGATGAGCGCGATCTGGGGCACGGGCCTGTTGTCCCTGACGAAGGCCGTGATCGTCGTCGACGACTGGGTCGACGTGCACGACTACACCGAGGTCGTCTGGCAGATGGGCGCGAACATCGACCCGGCCCACGACATCCTGATGTCGTACGGCCCGCTCGACCAGCTCGACCACGCCGCGCGCCTGAAGGCGCTCGGCGGCAAGATCGGCTTCGACGCCACGGCCAAGTGGGAGGGCGAGGGCTACACGCGCGGCTGGCCCGAGGTGAACCGCATCCCCGACGACGTCAAGGCCGCGGTCGACGCGCGCTGGGCCGAGCTCGGCATCCCGCTGCCCGGCTTCGAGGGGCGGCACACGCCGCGCGCCCCCGCCGCTCCGGGGGCCCGCGGGGGTATGCTCGCCAGGCTGCGCCGCGGCTAGCGGGGGCACCTGAGCATGGGCATCGAGAAGACCGACGACGAATGGCGGCGCGACCTGTCGCCCGAGCAGTACCACGTGCTGCGTGAGGCCGGCACGGAGCCGCCGTTCACGGGCGCCTACTGGGACGACCACGGCGCTGGCGTGTACCGCTGCGCGGGCTGCGGCGCCGAGCTCTTCTCGTCGGACGACAAGTTCGACTCGGGCACGGGCTGGCCGAGCTTCACGCGGCCCGTCGACGAGGCCAACGTGGGCGCGCGCGAGGACACCTCGCACGGCATGCGCCGCATCGAGGTCGTCTGCACGGGCTGCGGCGGGCACCTCGGGCACGTCTTCCCCGACGGCCCCGGGCCGACGGGTCTCCGCTATTGCATCAACTCGTGCTCGCTCGCGAAGGCCGCAGCGGAGGCGGACGCATGAGCCGGGTGGGGATTGTGCGGTTCGATGCGACTTTGACAGCGCGCATGGGGCGCGACCAAGATATCCGGGTGACTGGAGGCTCGACCCGTGGGTGAGAACGGAAACGAGAAGGCCGGGGCGTCGTCCTACGGCGACGTCAACGACCCGCGCGCGGTCATCAGCCGCAGCAAGTTCCTGACCGGCGCCACCGTCGGCCTCGGCGGGCTGATCGGCATCGCCGTCGCGGTGCCCGCCCTCGGCTACGTGCTGGGCCCCTCGTTCGTGAACGAGAAGTGGTACTGGACGAACTTCGGCCCGGTCGACAGCCCCCAGTTCAAGGAGGGCGAGTACCAGCCCGTCGTGTTCGAGCGCGGCGAGCTCGGCGAGCTCGACCGCCGCGTCGCCTTCGTCCGCCGCGACGGCGCCGAGGAGTTCACGATCATCTCGAACATCTGCATGCACCTCGGCTGCCCCGTGCAGTTCAAGGTCACGAACTTCGCCTGCCCCTGCCACGGCGGCCAGTACGACACGGAGGGCATCCGCACGGCGGGTCCCCCGATCCGGCCGCTCAACCGCTTCGAGTACAAGGTCGAGGGCGGCAACCTCTACGTCGGGCGCCCGTTCGCGACCAAGGAGGTCGACGGGCAGGTCGTCATGACCGACCAGTTCAAGCTCCCCGGCTCACCCACCACCGGCCTGCTCTCCTGGCTGTACCCGACCCCGTAGGAGGCTCGAGGAACCATGTCCACGCTGCTGCCTCCCCCCGGTGAGATCGCCCGCATGCCGGCCGATTGGGTCGCGGAGCGCTCCGGCCTCCTCTCCTTCGGCAAGTACATGCTGTTCAGGAACGTCCCGAAGGACATCTCCTGGCTGCAGACGCTCGGCTCGGCGCTCCTGACCGTCTTCATCCTGCAGGCCACCACCGGCGTCCTGCTCGCGATGTACTACCAGCCCGACCCCGCCACCGCCTGGAACACGATCGCCTTCATCACGAACGACGCGACGCTCGGCTGGCTCGTCCGCGGCATGCACAAGTGGGGCTCGTCGATCATGGTCGTGCTGCTGTTCCTGCACATGGGCCGCACGTTCCTGTTCGGCGCCTACAAGTACCCGCGCGAGATGACGTGGATCACGGGCGCCCTGATCTTCATCCTCGTGATGGCGATGTCGTTCACCGGCTACCTGCTGGTCTTCGACGAGCGCGCCTACTGGGCCACGGTCGTCGGCGTCAACATCAACGGCACCGCGCCGATCCTCGGCCCAGCGCTGTCGTACATCCTGATGGTCGGCCCGGAGATCTCCACGCACACGCTGTCGCGCTTCTACGCGCTGCACATGCTGGTCCTGCCGGGCGCCATCGGCGGCCTGATCGCGCTGCACATGCTGCTCGTCGTGCGGCTCGGCGTGACGTCGCCGCCCTGGTCCCGCATGAAGGTCACGGAGGGTGACGTCTGATGCCGCGCCTGACCGCACGCGAGCGCCGCGACCGCTACCAGCGCGAGTACGCGTTCCAGAAGCGCCACGGCAAGTCGTTCTTCCCGCACGCCGTCTTCCACGACACGATCGTCAGCCTGATCGTCGTCGGGATCATCATGGGCATGTCGGTGCTGTGGTGGGCCCAGTTCGAGCCCGTCCCGACGGAGGCCGGCGTCGAGCGCGCCGGCGGCATCCTCGGCCCGGCCTACGAGGGCCGCGCCGATCCGGGCGTGGAGGAGTACGACCCGAAGCCGGAGTGGTACTTCTTCTTCCTCTTCGAGCTGCTGCGCATCTTCAAGACGCCGGAGCTGCTCCTGGTCGGCTCGGTGATCATCCCGACGCTCTGGATGGTGCTGCTGATCGGCTGGCCGTTCATCGACCGGAACCCCGACCGGCGGCTGTCGCGGCGCCCGATCGCACTCGCGGTCGGCGTCTGCGTGCCGATCGTGCTGCTGACCCTGACGTTCTACGGCTCGAAGGCGCCCGGCGCCGGCGGTGAGGCGTCGACCGCCCCGGGCGCGGCGGCGTTCGCGGGCGGCGCCTGCTCGACCTGCCACGCGTTCGCGGACGCGGGCACGGCCGGCAACGTCGGCCCGAGCCTGACCGACAACGCCGTCAGCTACGAGACCGCCTACGACCTGATCGCGAACGGCAAGGGCGGCATGCCCGCCTTCAGCGGCACGTACAGCGAGGACGAGATGAAGTGCCTCGCCGGGTACGTCGCCACGCACTCGGGCGCGCCGGCCGGCGAGGAGGGCCCGGAGGCCGCGACGGCCGCCGAGGTCTACCCCGCGGCCTGCGAGACCGCCGGCGGCCTGTTCGCCGGCGCCGGCGCCGCCGCGGCCGGCGACTAGCGCCGATCGGCCGAAACGGATCTGAACGGCCGGGGGCCGGGCGGCGACGCCCGGCCCTCAGCGCGCTCCGGGGCGGTCCGCGGGGCGGGCCGCCGCGAAGGGCTTGGTGAGGGCCCGATCCCGGTGCTGGCGTATCCTGCCCGGGCACGGCACCCCCGACGCATGCGCATCTTCCTCGGCATCACCGGCGCCTCCGGCGCCCCCTACGCGGCCCGCGTCCTCGACGGCCTGCGCGCGGCCGGGGCGGAGGTCGGCGTCTGCGCGTCCGGCGCGGCGGGCGAGGTGATCGCGTGGGAGGTCTACCGCGACCGCTCCCTGCCGGGGCCCGAGGCGGCCGAGCGGCTCGTGCGCGAGCACGGCGGCGACGGCGCGACCCTGTACGCGGAGGCGGACTGGTTCTCGCCGTACGCGTCGGGCTCGGCCAAGGTCGACGCGTACGTGATCTGCCCGTGCTCGATGGCGACCTGCGGGACGATCGCCTCGTCGAGCCAGGCGAACCTGATCCACCGCGCCGCCGGTGTCGCCCTCAAGGAGCAGCGCCGGCTCGTGATCGCGCCGCGCGAGTCGCCGCTGTCGCTTCTGCACCTGCGCACCCTCACCACGCTCGCCGAGGCGGGGGCCGTGATCGCCCCGGCGATGCCGGCCTTCTACACGCAGCCGGACTCCCTGCAGGACCAGATCGACTTCGTCGCGGGCCGCATCCTCGACCTGTGCGGCGTCGAGCACGAGCTCGTGCGGCGCTGGGGGGACGAGGCGTGAGCGAGCCGTCCCCGAACCTGCCGGTCCGCTACGGCGCCGACGAGGGCACGCTGCCGCCCGAGCGCGTGCAGGAGATGTTCGACCGCATCGCGCGCCCGTACGACGCGATGAACCGCGTGATGACCGCCGGGCTCGACCGGCGCTGGCGGCGCCTGGCCGCGGACGCGACGGACGTCGGCCCGGGCGCGAGCGTCCTCGACTGCTGCTGCGGCACCGCCGACCTGACCCTCGAGCTCGCGTCGCGCGTCGGCCCGGGCGGCGAGGTGATCGGCGTCGACTTCGCCGAGCGGATGCTGGAGCGCGGCCGCGACAAGATCGCCCGGCGCGAGGTCGGCCAGGCCACGCTCCTCAACGGCGACGCCCTCGAGCTGCCGTTCCCCGACGACCGCTTCGCGGCCGCCACCGTCGCCTTCGGGATCCGGAACGTCGCCGACCTCGACCGCGGCCTCGGCGAGCTCGTGCGCGTCGTGCGCCCCGGCGGCAAGGTCGTCTGCCTCGAGATCACGACGCCCGAGCGCGGGCCGGTGGCGCGCTTCCACCGGCTCTGGTTCGACCGCGTCGTGCCGGCCGCGGGCCGCGCCGTCGACCGCGGCTCGGCCGCGTACACCTACCTGCCGGCCTCGGTGCGCCGCTTCCCCGGCCCCGGCGAGCTCGCCGAGCGCATGTACGGGGCGGGACTCGACGACGTCCGCTACCGCCTGCTCGGCGGCGGCATCGTCGCCCTCCACGTCGGCACCGTCGCGCGGGGTGGCGCGTGAGCGCCGTCGGCTACCGGGACCTGCTCGCCGTCGGGCCCGTGCGCGGCTACCTCGCGCGCGTCGAGGCGCGCCTCGACGCCGACGTCGCCTGGGTCGGCGGCTCCACCGCGGACACCGCCGCCGAGACCCTCGCCGCCGGCGGCAAGCGCCTGCGGCCGTTGCTCGTGCTGCTGTCCGCCCCCGCGGCGCGCCAGGGCGACGAGGACCTCGTGCGTGCCGGCAGCG
>JAURLF010000094.1 GCA_030831375.1 Gaiellales bacterium
ACGTCTCCGGGAAGGCCCCCACGCCCCATGCGCGCGCCACGGACCCGCCCTCGTCGTACACAAGCGGGTAGGTCAGCCCGTACGCCTCCCGGAAGTCGATCGCGTCCTCGCGCAGGTCCTGCGTGTCGATCCCGACGAAGGCGACCCCGGCGGGCTCGCCTGCGGAGCGCCAGAGGTCCTCGATCAGCGGCGCCTCGTCCTTGCACGGGTCGCACCACGACGCCCAGAAGTTGATCACGGCGACGGATCCGCGCAGTTCCGCGCTGGAGACCCGTCCTGAGCCGTCGAGCGTCTCGAGGTCGAAGGCCGGGGCCTGCGGCAGCTCACCGGCCGCCGCCTGCGCGGGGAACCCCCGCGCGCCCGAGGCGTTCACGACGGCGCGCACGAGGACCGCGCCGAGGGCGAGCAGGGCGACCGCCACGCCGATCACGAGGACGCGCTTCACCGCTCCCCAGTCTACGCGGGGCTAGTAGATCCGGACCGGCGTGCCGACGCCGACCTTGGCGAAGAGGGCCTCGGCCTGGTGGATCAGCATGCGGATGCACCCGTGCGAGGCGTAGCCGCCGATCGAGCCCGAGTCGGGCGTGCCGTGGATGCCGATGTCGTCGCGGTCGAGGCCCATCCAGCGCGTGCCGAGCGGGTTGCTCGGACCCGGCGGGACCGGCTCCTCGTCTTTCGCCCAGTCGGAGGCGGGCGGGTACCACCACGGGTTCTTCTGCATCGTCACGATCTCGAAGGTGCCGGACGGCGTCGGGAAGGAGGGCGCGCCCACGGCGATCCGGTACTGGCGCACGACCTTCGCCTTGCCCTTCACGGGCGCCCACAGGCGCAGGATCCGCTCGCGCTTGGACACGGTCACGACGTAGCCGAGTTTGGCGAGCGTGGCGTCCGTGTTGACCTGGACGAGAGGCAGCGTGACCTGCTCGGCGCGCCGCAGCGGCTGTTCCAGCGCGCGCACGAGCTGCCGCTCGATCCGAACCTTGGAGACGGTCATGCCGGGCTTCGGCCGCGTGATCGCCGGCCTCGGCTTGATCACCCACCGCGCCTCGCGACCCTTGTCGTCCGCGAGGCGCTGGATGCGCTGCGCCATCTTCGTCACGAGGGACGCCCGGTACTTGACCGTGACGGGCGTGTTGCCGCCGTTGGGGCGCGCCATCGCCTCCGCGACCGCCGCGTCGGTGGCGTACGTCGCGCCGAGCCTCTGGCCCGCCACCTTGAAGACCCGGTCCTCGACGCGGATCACGATCTTCTCCGCGAAGGCGGCGTTGACCTTCGCGAGCGCCGTGGCCTGATCGAGACCGGAGATGTCGACGCCGGCGACGAACGAGCCGGGCGCCGCGACCGGGACGGGTGCCGGGGCGGGCTCCGTCGTGGTCGGATCGGGCTCCTGCGCCTGCGCGACGCCGACCGGCGCGAGCAGCACGGCGACGAGGACGAGCAGCGGAATGACGTGGCGACGCATGGGCATCAGGGCTAGCGCGTTCCATGCTAACGCAGGTTCTCCTGCCGGGATCACGGTGGTGAACGGGGACGCTACCCTGAGCCGATGGGCACCTCGATCGATCCGGACGCCACCGACCGTGAGCTCGAGATCCAGCTGCAGACGGAGCTGGCCCTCGCGAAGGCGGAGCGCGAGGCGGCGTCGGCACGCGCCTCGGCGCTGCGCCGCGCGCGTCTGCGCTTCCTCCTGATCGTGATCGTGCTGGCCGGGATCGCGGCCGCGCTGATCTACCTCACGCTGCAGACCCTGCGCGACGCGTTCGGGACCTGACGGGCCCGAACGGCCGATCGGGGTACGCTGCCGCGATGGCCCGCCGCAACGCGTCGCTGAAGCCGCACCTGAACCAGATCCGCACGTGGGTCGCCGAGGGCGTGACCGACATCTGGATCGCGCACCAGCTCGGCTCCACGCCGGCGTCGATCGCCGCCTTCCGCCGCCAGCACGGCCTCACTCGCGGCGGCGCGGAGCCGGCGCCGCTCGACGCGGCCGTGGCCGCTGCGGGCGTCGCCACCGCGGCGCCGCTGGGCGATCAGGACGCCCCGGCCGCTGCCGAGCCGGACCTGCCGCCCGCGGCGGAGGCCGCCACGCAGTCCGAGCCCATCGGCGGCGCCGAGCCCGAGGCCGCGGGCGACGGCGAGGCGCCGGCGAAGCGCCGCCGCCGCGGCCGGCGCGGTGGGCGCGGGCGGGGACGGGCGCGCAAGGGCCCGGTGGCCCGGATCGAGCGCGCGGACGGTGAGATCGTCGTGCGCTTCGACGCCGACGCCCTGACCGGTGCCGCCGCGGAGGCCTGGGACGGCGCCGAGGCGGCCGCGCTGCGCGTGACCGAAACGGGCATCGAGCTCGTGCCCGAGGCCCCGGCAGGCGACTAGCGGCCCGGGCGCGCGTCGCGCGCCGAGCGCATCATCCGCTGGCAGGCGAGGTCGACGAGCAGGGTCGAGCTGCGCGGCGGCGGGGCGGGCGCGGCCGCGTCGCGCGCCACGTCGGGCGCCCAGCGGTCGGCCTCGCGCCATGCGCGCGACAGGTCCGCGAGCGAGTAGCTCTGCCCGACGCGGCGCACGAGCTCGCCCCGGACCGCCGCGTAGGCGCGCTCGAACGAGTCGAGGCCGCGCTGGTCGAGCCCGGCGCGGACTCGACGCGCTGCCGCCGGCGCCTCGGCCCACGCCTGCAGCGCGACCTCGGTCTCGGCTTCCGTCACCTGTCCTCCATGCAGCAGGCCACGGGGATGCCGCCGGCCGCGGCGAGCACCGCGTCGCCCGCCGGGTGCGGCGGGCAGGCGAGCGCGAAGGCGACGTGCGCGTGGAGGCACTTGACGGCGCGCGGGTTGCGCACGCCGCCGATGCCGAGCGCGTGCTCGGGGCGCAGTGCGCGGTGGCGCTCCACCGCCGCGTCGAACGCGGCGGCGAGCGCCGGGTCGGAGGCGAGCTGCTCCTCGAGCGCCCGCACCCCGCCCGCGCCCTCGAGCCGCGACACGGCGCGCACGAGGCCCGGGCAGCACAGCCAGAAGGCCGTCGGGAACGGCTCGCCATCGGGCGCGTGCGCGGGCTGCTCGACCACCACGGGCCAGCCCGCCGCGCAGCGGCAGGCGACCCGCACGGGCGGGATCGGGGTGCGGCCGAGCTGCCGCTCGAGCCGGGTGAGGTCCGCGTCGTCGACCACGCCCGAAGCGTACGCGGCAGGAGCGGCGGCGCGTGCGGCGAACGGGGGCCCGTGCGGAGGCTCGTCGTGATCGGCATCGTGGTCGTCCTGGCCGTGCTGTTCGTGCAGCCGATCCGCGCCTACCGCTCCGCTCAGGAGGAGCTCGAGCGGGCCAAGGTCGAGCTGCGCGAGGCGCGCGCGTTCAAGCAGCGCGCAGTCGAGGAGCGCGACGCGCTCGGCACGCGCGAGATGCTGGTGCGCGAGGCGCGTCGCCGCGGGTACATCTTCCCCGGCGAGACGCCCTTCTCCGTCGGCGAGGGCTAGCCGGCGGCCGCGGCGCTCTCGGCGCCGCCCGTCGGGGCGCTCTCACCCGGCCCGCCGGCGAAGTCGCCCATGCCCCAGCGCTCGAGGTCCGCGGGGTCCTGCTCGTCGAGCCAGCGCGCCAGCGTGATCATGTTCACGCAGGCGACCTCGGGCCGGCCACACTGGTCGCGGATCGTGCGCTCGAGGGCATCCATGTAGGCGCCCTTGTTCCAGTTCGCGAAGTGCGAGCCGGTGATGAACGGGGCGCGGTTGCCGGCGTGCAGCTTGTTGATCGCGTTCATGTAGCTCTTGTAGGTGAGCTCCTCGAACTCGTCCGCCTGCGCCTGGGTCTCCGCCTGTCCGTGGTTGACGTAGAAGTTGTAGTCCATCGCCATCACCGGGTACTCGGAGCCGACGCGGTCGATCGTCGGCAGCGAGAAGTTCCAGAGGCCCTGCTGCTTGGACGGCCAGACCCCGAGGATCCCGGGCTGACTGGCGTCGTACTCGCGCCCCATCTCCCCCATCGCCGCGTACAGCGCCTGCTTGTCGCCGGCCAGGCAGGGCGTGCGCCCGCCGTGGAAGTCGTCCTTCGTGTAGATCGGCGCCAGCGGCTTCGCGAGCTCGTTGACCCCCGTCGGGTCGAGCATCAGCTCCTCCCACTGGCGCTCCTCGGTGATCCAGTCCTGCGCGGTCCACGCGTCGGCCTGCTCGCAGATGTGCGACACGTAGTGCGAGCCGATCTCGTGGCCGAGCGCCCGCGCCTCGTTGAAGTCGGCGACGTTGTCGCGCAGGTTCTCCGCGGCCGACTTCGGCCCGGCCAGCTCGGCGTAGCCGCCGAGGTTCGAGAAGCCGGCGTCGAAGCCGCCGGGCGGCTGGTACTTCGTCGCGTGCTCGGGCAGCAGCATGTAGATGCCGCTGACGAAGAAGGTGAAGCGGGCGCCCA
>JAURLF010000095.1 GCA_030831375.1 Gaiellales bacterium
CACGTCCGCGGCTTCACCAAGAGCACCACCAGCGAGGTGGCGCACCCCGGCACATACCTGGGCGTGATCGAGAAGATCCCGTACCTGAAATCGCTCGGCGTCACGGCGGTGGAGCTGCTGCCGGTGCATTACCACATCGACGAACGTTTTCTGGTCGAGCGCGGCCTGGTCAATTATTGGGGCTACAACACGCTCGGATTTTTCTGCGCGGACTGGCGCTACGCGAGTGCCGCGAGCCGCGCCTCGGCGGCGCGCAGACGCTGCGCGCTCGACTGGGCGAGGCTGCGGGCGATCAGGGGGTCGACGGCGGCGAGCGACTCCAGGTCGCGTGTCGGGACGCGCAGCACCTCGCACTCGACGAGGGCCTCGACCTGCTCGGTCGCCTGATCATGGGCGTACGGCAGCCGCCCGAAGACCATCCCGCAGTCGAGCAGCCCGCTCGTCAGGCAGCGGCCGTCATGGTTGACGCGCACGGCGCGCGCGACGCCGGAGACCATCACGTACGTGCACGGCTCCTCGTCGGCGACGCCGGCGATTGTCTCGCCGCGCTCGTACGTGCGCAGGTGGAACGCGCTGGCGGCGCGCGTCACGCGATCCGGGGAGAGGCCCTCGAAGAAGGGCGTCTCCCGGACGACGGTGAGGATATGGGGGTTCATGTCGGCCTCCGTGTGACCCGGCACCCCGCGGTGGGCGGGGTCGCAGATCCATGGTGCGAGGCCGATGTTGCGCCCGTGTGAAGCCTCCGCAGGGACTCCGGGTACGCTCGGTTCAGGCCCTTAACACGAGCCGGGTGCGCCTACCCCGCGGGCGCGTCGGCAGCGAGGATGCCGGCCAGCTCGCCGTTGGCGTGCAGCTCCTCGACGATGTCGCAGCCGCCGATCAGCTCGCCGGAGACGAACAGCTGCGGCGTCGTCGGCCAGCTCGAGAACGCGGTCAGCTGCTGGCGGATCCGCGGGTCCGGGAGGATGTCGACGGCGATGAACTCGACGCCGGCCTCGAGCAGGCGCTCCGCGACGCGCGCCGAGAAGCCGCAGCGCGGCTCCTCCGGCGTGCCCTTCATGAACAGGGCGATGCGGTTGCCGTTGATGATCGAGACGATCTCGTCGTAGATCTGCTCGTCGGACATGACGCTCATGCTGCGGCTCCGGGGTCGGTCGGGACGGTGGTGATGGAGAGCGCGTGGATCTCGCCCGAGTCGAGTTGCGCCTGGACGGCCGCGTAGACCATCTTGTGCTGCTCGATCAGGCTCCTGCCCGCGAACTGCGCGCACTCGACGCGGACGGCGAGGTGGTCGCCACCGGCACCCATGAAGTCCTCGACGGTGGCGCGACTTCCGGGCAGCGCACCCTCGATGAGATCCTTGACGACGCCGAGTTCCACGCGCGAAGGGTAGCGCAGGCGCGTGGCAGCGCCGGGACGGGATCCGGCCGCGCACCGCGACGCACGGGCCGCGACCACGGACTCGCGGCCGGCAGGTACGGCGCCGCGCCCGGATCGTCCGTGCCGGGGTCGTAGACCAGTCGCCAGCGCGCCGCCGCCCACGCCCCGCGCGTGCGGCAGCCACCCGCGAGCGCGCCGTTTGCGCCGGACACGATGCGCTCGGTGGCACGGCAGACGGCGGTGCCGGCGCGCTCTCCCGGCAGGATGCCCTCCCAGGACAGGCGCAGGCCCGCTACGCGGGGCAGGACCGCGCTGCCGGGCCCGAGGCGCAGGTCGCGCACGAGCGGCCGGCCGGCGGCGTCGCGCCCGTCGGGCCGGGCCGCGATGCGCGCGACGATCCGCGGCCGCACCCCGACGACGCCGACCCGCACGGCCGCGGCATCGTCGCCGTCGATGACGAGCCAGGCGACGGCGTTCACCGTCGGGGCGATGGCGCCGCGGAACGCGCCGCCCGCGCCGGCGGACAGCGCGACCGCGACCTCCGGTCCCGCGGGGACCGTCGGCACGAGCCGCAGCTCCAACGCGGCGTCGGCGGGAACGGCGCCGAGGCGCCCGCGCACCTGCAGCTCGCCGCCCGCCTCGACGGTCCAGCGCGACAGGGACGCCCACGGCGCGTCGGGGTCCGCGGGCGCCGGCAGCGGGCCGACGACAAGCCGGCCCCGCGCCCCCGCGTCGCGGCGCACGGGGCCGACCGCGGCGGAGACGGCGGCGTCCTCGCCCTCGGGGGTCTCGACGTGCAGCCGCACGCGCACCAGCCGGCCCGCGTCGTCAGGGCCGAGGCGATACTCGGAGTCGGTGGCGTCCGCGATCGGCGCGTACGTGCCGTCCGACTGCGAGCGCTCCCACACGAGCGCCGTGTCGGCCGGCTCCGCGCCCTCAAGGACGGCCGGCCCGGCGACCAGCAGGCGCCCGACGAGCGGCTCGCCGCCGATCGACGGCGCCTCGATGACCATGGGCTGCGCGTGCGCGCCGCCGGCGCCGACGGCGAGGAGCGCGAGCGCGAGGAGAGCGGCGCGCCCCATCAGCGGCAGCCGATCTCCGCGGACCCGAGCCCGCATGCGGGGGCCGGGGCCGGCGCCTCCACCTCCCGGGTGACGATGGCGGGGGCCGCGGCGGGCGCCGCCACGGCCGGAGGGGTCCGGGCGGTGAGCCCCCGCGGGGCGCGGTCCAGCGCGTCCGTGACGGCAGCGCCCTGGGCGAGGCGGCGCGCGGCCTCGAGGGCGCCAAGACGGCCGGTCTGGCCGAGTGGGCTCGTCTCCGACGGCGCCGACTGCACCGCCTCGGGCGCATCGGCGCGGGCGGGCGGGGCGGTGCGCTCGATCACGGACGCCGTCACGAGCGCGCCGGCGGCGAGGGCGAGCAGCACGACCGCCGTCAGGCCGCCGACGAGCCGCCAGCGCACGACGCGGCGCACGAGCCGGTCGGTGCGGTCGGCCGCGTCGACGAGGACGCCGCCGCCGAGCCCGGCCTCGCGGCCGCGATGCGCGACGCCACGCCACTCGGGGCGCAGCCGGTCGATCGCCATCCAGAGCGCGTTCGGCGAGCGGCCCGTCAGCCGCGCGGCCTCCGCATAGCCGAGCTCGCGGGCGACGAGCGCGACGGCGATGTCGTCCGGCAGGCCCGTGCGTTCGACGGTGGCGCGCGCCGCGCGCTCCACGTCGCTGCGGAAACGGGTCAGGTCGACGGGGTCGCGATCCGCTCGGGCCGGCAGGTCGTCCGCGAGCGGCGCGTGGCGTGGCGCGCGCCGGCGCTCCGTGTCGGCGCGCCACGCCTCGCGGCGCACCGCGCCCTCGACGAGCAGATACGCGTGCAGCCCGTCGAGGCCGGTGCGGGCGAGCAGGCGCGTGAGCTCGCGGCCGACTGGCTCCCACAGGCGCCGCTCGGCCTCCTCGAGCAGCTCGGCGTCGCGTCGGCCCGGCTCATCCCCGCGGGCGAGCGCGGTCGCGAGCTCGAGAGCGCGCGCGACGCCGTCGGCGATCGCGCGCCGACGCGCCTCATCCGTCGGCGCGGCCGCGCCGGGCACGCTCGCGGCCAGCGCGAGCAGCGCCGCGGGCCGTGCGCAGACGTCGCGGATGGCGTCGGCCGAGGGCCGACGCGCAGGTGCGGAGACGGGCCTCGCCATCGGGTTCGCGCCCGAACCTAGTGGCGGCCAGCACGCCGCGCAGGGCGGCGGTGTGCGGGATCACGGCGCGGGGATCGCGATATCACCGAGGAGCTGCACCTCGTGCTCGAGGACAACGCCGAACTGGTCCTTCGCGCGCCGGCGCGCCTCGACCATCAGGGCGACCACGTCGGCGGAGGTGGCGGAGCCGGTGTTCTCGATGAAGTTGGCGTGCTTCGGCGAGACCCGCGCCCCGCCGACCGCGTGCCCCTTGAGGCCGCACGCCTCGAGGATCTGGCCGCTGGTCATGTCGCCGCCCGGATTCTTGAAGACGCTCCCGAACGTGCGCGCCTTGCGGGGCTGGGCGGCGCTGCGACGGTCCTGCATGGCGCGCACGCGCCCCTTGATCGCACGCGGGTCGTCGCGGACGAGGCGGATCTCGGCGCCGCTGACGACCTCGCCGGGAGCGAGGTCGGAGTGGCGGTAGGACAGGCCCAGGTCGGCCGCGACGACGCGCCGCGGCCCGTCGGGCCCGACCACGGTCGCGGCGACGAGGACGTCGGCGATCTCCGCGCCGTAGGCGCCCGCGTTCATGCGCACGGCACCGCCGACGGTGCCGGGGATCGCGCACGCGAACTCGAACCCGGAGAGGCCCGCGTCGCCGACGCGGCGCACGACGGCGGCGAGCGCAGCGCCGCCGCCGAGATGCGCCCCGTCCCCCTCCACCCGGATCCGAGCGAGATCGCCCTCGAGCCGCAGCACGAGGCCGTCGAAGCCGGTATCGGCGGGCAGCAGGTTCGAGCCGAGCCCGATCACGGCCAGGTCGAGCCCCTCGGACCGGGCCCAGGCGAGCATGGCGGCGAGCTGCGCGTCATCCGTGGGCAGGCCGAGGTAGCGGGCGGGGCCACCGGTGCCGATCGTGGTGCAGCGGCTGAGCGGTGCGTCGGGCTCGACGCCAGCGGGCGGGGCGCTCATTCGAGCACCCACCGGCCGACCTTGTCGACGGGGCCGGCGCCGCAGCAGAGGATCAGGTCGCCCGCGCGCGCCATGCCGCGCAGGTGGTCGACGGCCGCCTTGTCGTTGACGGCGAAGCGGGCGCGGTCGCCGACGAGCTCGACGATGCGCTTCGCGCTCGCCTCAGGGTCGGGGCGGCCGCGCGCGACGTACGTCTCGAGCACGACGACGCGGTCGGCGGCGGTGAGGGCGTCGGCGAAGTCATCGGCGAAGGCGGTCGTGCGCCACGGCATGTGCGGCTGGAACAGCACGACGAGGCGCTTGGGGTCCCGCCCGCGGGCCGCGGCGATCGCGGCCCGCAGCTCGGCGGGGTGGTGCGCGTAGTCGTCGACGACGGTGAAGCCGTACGCCGTTCCGAGCACCTCGAAGCGCCGGCCGGCCCCCGAGAACCCCTCGAGGGTGGCGAACGCCTCGTCGAGGCCGACGCCGAGGCGCTCGAGCACGAGCGCGGCCGCGCAGGCGTTGCCCGCGTTGTGCGCTCCCGGCACGGCCAGGCGCACCCGCGCGGGGCCGCGCGACGGCGCGAACGAGAGGCCGTCGCCGTCGGGCACCGGGTCGAGCGCGCGCAGGCCCTCCCCCGGTCCCACGCCGAAGCGCACGACGGCGCAGGGCGCGTCGATCGCGACGCCGTCGCCGAGCACGAGAAGCCCGTCGGGCGGCAGCCCGCCCGCCCAGTCGGCGAGCAGGCGCGTGACGTCGTCGACCGAGGCGTAGTGGTCGAGGTGGTCGAGGTCGACGTTGAGGACGACGGCGATGTCGGCGGGCAACAGGCGCACGGAGCGGTCCGACTCGTCGCCCTCGGCGATCGCAAGGCCGCTCGCACCGCCGCGACCGTTCGTGCCGAGGTCCCGCACCTCGCCTCCGACGAGGAACGTCGGATCGAGGCCGAGCCGCTCGGCGGCGTACGCGAGCATCGACGTGGTGGTGGTCTTGCCGTGCGCACCCGTCACCACGACGCGACGCTCGTGCTCGGCGAGGATCGCCGCGAGCGCCTCGGCGCGGTGCAGGACGGGGATGCCGCGCTCGCGGGCGCGAACGACCTCGGGCGCGTCGTCGGGGACCGCCCCGGAGACGACCATCCGGTCGCAGTCATCGGCGTGGTGCGCGTCGTGCCCCGGGGAACAGGTGATGCCGGAGCGGGCGAGGTCGCGCAGGAGCTGCGTCTCCTCGCGGTCGCAGCCCGACACGGCCTCGCCGCGCTGGTGGAGGACGCGCGCGATCGCGCTCATCCCGGCGCCGCCGATGCCGACGAGGTGCGTGGTCATGCACCCTCCCCGCGGGCGAGGCCGAGCAGGATCGCCGCCATGTCCCGCGCGGCGTCGGGTCGGGCGAGACCGCGCATCGCCTGCTCCATGCCGCGCCGGCGCGCGTCGTCACCGAGCACCGCGTCGATCGCGTGCCGCAGACCGGCGGCGTCGAGGTCGGCGTCCGCGATCACGGTGGCGGCGCCGGCGGCGCGGAAGGGCGCGGCGTTCAGCGCCTGATGGTCGTCGGCGGCGCCCGCCCACGGCACGAGGATCGCCGCACGCCCGGCCGCGGCGATCTCGGCGACGGATCCGCCGGCGCGGGACACGACGAGGTCGGCGGCGGCGAGCAGCACCGGCATGCGGTCGGTGAACTCGACCTCCTCGAAGCGCGCGGGCGGCGCGTCCGCGCGGCCCTTGCCGCGCCCGGTCACGAGCAGGACGCGGTCGCCGGGCGGCACGCCGTCGTCGTAGGCGGCGCGCAGCGCGGCGTTGACCGGGCCCGCTCCGAGAGAACCCCCGAAGGCGACCACGAGGCGCTCGTCCGGCCCCACCCCGAGCTCGGCCCGCGCGGCGTCGCGCGGCGTCTCCAGAAACGCGCGGTCGACGGGACGGCCCGTGACGACGTACTTCGGGGGGCGGCGCCCGGCGACGGGGAAGGCGAGCAGGACGCGGTCGGCGAGCGGCGCGGCGAGCCGGTTGGCGAGGCCGAGGCGGGCGTCGGCCTCCGACAGCGCGCTCGGCACGCCGCGTCGGCGCGCGGCCGCCACCATCGGGCCCGCCACGTAGCCGCCCGCGCCGAAGACGGCGTCGGGGCGGACGCGGTCGATGATCGCCGCGCAGGCGGACGGGGCGCGCGCAGCGCGCCCGACGGCGCGCGCGAGCGCCAGACCCGGCCGGCGCGGGAACCCCGAGACGCGGAACGGGTGGAACGCGTAGCCGCGCGCCGGGACGAGCTCCG
>JAURLF010000012.1 GCA_030831375.1 Gaiellales bacterium
CGCCTGCGGCTTCGCCGTCGATATCGGATCCGCGCTGCACCCATTCTGATCCCGACCAGGCATAGACGCGTACGTGACCACGATTATCGCTACTGGATCCGCTACTGCCGTCGTTGTAGTTAGCGCTGATCGCGAGGATGGTCCCATCACTCGACAACGACACCGAAAAGCCCGACTGGTCGTTTGCGGCTTCGCCGTCGATATCCGATCCGCGCTGCGTCCACACACCAGCCCCGTACGCCACAGCAGCACCCGCAACCACAACCCCCAAGAGCCCAACCGCCACCAACAATCGCCACCCACGCATCCCTCAACCATAGACCGTCACGCGACGATCGTGGCAAAACGCATAAGACTCTTTGGTGTGCGAAGACTCTCCGCGCCTCGTTATAAATAGGATGGTGGGGCCGGAACGGGGGATGGGGTCCGGAGATACGTTCCCAGCCAGCAGAATCGCGGTCTCCAACACCCAAGTGGCACAGCATGGGCCACCGGTGTCTGAGGCTGGAGCACGAGACCACAAGAAGAGTATCTCAAAGAGTATCTCTTGTGCGAAATAATTCGTCAGAACAAGGCGATTGCCTCAGATAATCCCGCTTAATTAGCGAATTGAGCGAATAGCCCGTTTGGCTTAGATACTCACGTCGAGATCATCTTCTTCTCGACGCCGACGCCGGCGGCCAGCGCGCGCTCGTACTCGAGCGGCACCGTGGCGGAGTCCTGCAGGGCGATGCCCGTGGAGTCGAAGATGGTGATCTCGTCCTCTGAGGTGCGCCCCGGCTTTTTGCCGGTGACCACCTCGCCGATCTCGCCAGCGAGATCCGCCTCCGTGATCACGCCCTCCTTCAGGGGCACGTTGATCTCGCCGTCGGTCCGGCACTGGCGGATGTCATCGACGAAGATCCTGGCTCCGACCAGCAGGCTCGACTCGAGCTCCTGGTCGCCGTCCTTGTCGGCGCCGACGGCGGCGATGTGCGTGCCGGGAGCGATCCACTCCTTCTTGACGAGCGGCTCGCGTGCGGGGGTGATCGTGACGACGACGTCGGCGCCGCGCACGGTCGCCTCCAGATCGGTCGATCCGACGATGGGGTAGCGCCCGTCGATCTTCGGCTCCATCGCAGAGCGGAAGTGATCGAGCGTGGACTCGCGGCGGCTCCAGACCCGCACCTCGTCCCAATCGAAGACGGTGTCGCAGGTCTCGAGCGCCCCCTCGGCCATGTTGCCGGCGCCGACGATCGCCAGCACCTTCGAGTCGGGGCGCGCCATCCACTTCGCGGACACGGCGGCCGAGGCGCCGGTGCGCTGGACGGTGTGGTACGAGCCGTCGCAGATCGCCAGCGGGAAGCCCGTCTCGGGGTCCGTGTAGATCAGGATCGAGAAGACGGTCGGCAGGTCGAACTTGTCGCGGTTGTTCTCGCGGATCGAGACCCACTTGCAGGCGGCGGCCTCGGGCTCCTCGATGTAGGAGGGCATGGCCTCCCATTCGCCCGGGTACTTGTCGAGCACGATGTGGCCCTTGGGGTCCATGTAGTAGCGGCCCTCGCCGTGCATGCGGTACGCCTGCTCGACACAGGCCACGTACTCGGCGGGGCTGACCAGCCCCATGATGTCCGTGCGGCTCAGGATCAGGGTCTTCTTGCTGCGCCAGCTCTCCACCGGGGCCTCCTCTCGGGTTGAGGCGAGTCTAGACGGGGTTCCGCGCTGCGGGCCGCGTACTCAGGTGAAGGCCGGAAAGCCTGCATCCATGCGGGTTCTCCGGAGTCCCCGCGGGAATTCCGCAAACGGGCGTCAGATCCGCCGCATTCGCGCGTCTACACTTGTGCCATGGCCGTTGCGCTCGAGAGGGAGGTGCGCGTTCCCACCCGCGATGCGGGTGCGCTGACGGCATCCCTCTACAAGCAGCACGCCGGCGAGCTCCTGCGCTTCGCCTGGCACCGGCTCGGCCGCGTCGAGGACGCCGAGGACGCCGTCCAGGCCACCTTCCTGTCGGCGCATCGCGTGCTGCAGGAGGGCGAGCGCGTGCGCGAGCCGCGCGCGTGGCTGTTCCGCATCCTGCGCAACGAGTGCCTGACCCGGATCGCCAGCGTCAAGCGCCGCGGCGTGCACGAGTCGCTCGAGGAGTGGCACGCCGACGCGGGCCTCTCCGTCGAGGAGGCGTTCGAGCGGAGGGACGAGTTCGACGCCACCGTCGCCCTGCTCGGCACCCTGCCGGCGCAGCAGCGCGAGGCGATGGTGCTGCGCGAGTGGATCGGCCTGTCGGCGATCGAGGCCTCCGAGGTGCTGGAGACGACGCCGCAGGGCGTCGACGCCCTGGTCTACCGCGCGCGCAAGTCGCTCGTCTCGGTGCCCGAGGTCGAGGATGAGTCCGACTGCGCGGACGTGCGTGCCGCCCTCGCCGACGACGCCGTCACCGCTCGCACCCGCGCGCACCTCCTGCGCTGCCGCTCGTGCCGTGCCGCTGCGCGCCGGCTGCGCGCGCCGGAGGAGCTCGCGGCCAACGGCGGCCTGCCGCTCGACATGATCGCGTCGCGCCTCGGCGACTCCATCCCCGGCTTCGCGGTCGGCGCGGGCACCGTGGCGCTCGCCACCGGCGGCGGCGTCGCCGCGGCAGCCTCGTCCGTCGTGGGTGCGTCGACCGCCGTCAAGGTCGTGGTCGGGGTGACCGCGACCGCCGTGGTCGCCGGCGGCGCGGTCGGCGGCGTCCCCGTCGTGCGGGACGCAGTGCGCCCCGCACCGCAGGTGCAGGCCGAGCGTGCCGACCAGCGCGAGGTCTCCGCCCCGATCGGCGGCGGGGCGAAGGTCACCATCGTCGACGCGGCCAAGGCCCAGCAGGCCGAGGCCGCGTCCCCGGAGCGCGCGACCACGCCGGTCGCCGCTGGGGCCGCGTTCCCGGCCGAGGCCGTCGCCGAGCCGGAGGCGCCCGCCCCCGCCGAGCCCGCGCAGCCCGTCGCCGCGGCACCCGCGGAGGAGCAGCCGGCGGCCGAGGCCGGGAAGCCGAATGCCCCGGAAGGCTCGAAGGGTCCCGCGCCGGCGAAGCAGCCCGAGTCCGTGAAGAGGCCGGAGGGTGCGAAGCAGCCCGAATCCGGGAAGAGGCCGGAGGATGGTGCGAAGCAGCCTGAATCCGGGAAGAGGCCGGAGGAGGCGAAGCAGCCGGCGTCGGTGGCGAAGCCGGACGACGCGAAGGGGCCCGAGTCCGCGAAGCGGCCGGAGGAGGCGAAGAGGCCCGAGTCCGCAAAGCAGCCCGAGTCCGCGAAGAAGCCGGAGGACGCGAAGAAGTCCGATGACGTCAAGCGCTCGGAGCCGGTTGCGGCTCCGGTCGAGGTCCCCGCGGCGGCGAAGCCGGATAGGCCGTCCGAGGCGAAGCCGGACAAGGGCAAGAAGCAGGGCGACGACGACTGACGGCGGCGCCGCGCCGGGCGCGTGGCACCATGGTCGTGAGATGAGGCCGCCGACCAGATGAGCGTCGCGCGCAATCTGGCGCGGATCGGGAAGCAGTCCGCGATCTACGGCGCCGGGTCGATCGCCGCGACCCTGCTCGGGATCGTGCTGCTGCCGCTGTACACGCGGGAGCTGACGCCCGCCCAGTTCGGCGACGCGGAGCTCGCGCTGCGCATCGTCCTCGCCGTCGCGATCGTCGCGCGGCTCGGCCTCGTCAACGCGTTCTTCCGCTTCTTCTTCGACCACGACGACCTCGCGCACCGGCGGCGCACGTTTCGCACCGCCTTCTGGACGCTGCAGGCGACCACGCTCGTCTGGGCGCTGATCACCGCCGCGACGGCGCAATGGGTCGGCGAGCGCGTCTTCACCCAGCCCGGCGCCGGCGCGGACCTCGTCCTGATGGTCGCGCTCGGCGTCTACGTGACCGTCAACTACGAGCTCACGAGCGCGCTCTTCCGGGTGCAGGAGCGCGCCGTCGCCTTCAGCGTCCGCACGATCGTCAACCTCGTCCTCACCGCTGCGCTCTCGTACGTGTTCCTCGTCGAGCTCGACATGGGCCCGGTCGGTCTCCTGCTCGGCGCGTACATCGGCCAGCTCGGCGTCTACCTCGGGGTCCTCGTCGAGCAGCGCTCCTGGCTCGGCTTCGCCCTCGACCGTCCGCTGCTTCTGCGGATGCTCAAGTTCGGCGTGCCGCTGATGCCGGCCGGGGCGGCGATGTGGGCGGTCACGCTGATCAACCGCCCCGTCGTCCTCGCCGTCTCCGATGCGGACACGCTCGGCCTGCTCGGCGCCGCCTTCCGGATCGGCACGGGCGTGCTGCTGCTGGTCAACGCCTTCCAGCTCGCGTGGCCCGCGTTCGCCTACTCGATCAAGGACGACGAGGAGGCCCGCCGCACCTACGCGGCCGTGCTCGGGATCTACCTCGCCTTCATGGGCTGGGCCGCCGTCGCCCTCGCCCTGTGGGCGCCGTGGTTCCTGCGCCTGCTCACGACGGAGCCCTACTGGGGCGCGGCGGCCGCGATCACGCCGATCGCGCTCGCGGCGCCGCTCTACGGCGGCTACTTCATCGCCGCGATCGGCGTGGGGCGGCGCAAGGCCAACCAGTTCAACTGGGTCGTCGTCGCCGCCGCGGCCGCGATCGAGGTCGTCGCGCTGATCCTGCTGGTGCCCCGCTACGGGGTGGCCGGCGCCGGCTGGGCGCTCGTCGTCGCCTACGGCTCGATGTTCGCGCTGATGCTGTGGCGCGAGCACCGGGTCTTCCCCGTGCCGTACCGCTGGGCCCGGATCGCGCGGATCCCGGTCGTGCTCGCCGCCGCGCTGCTCGTCGGGCAGCTGCTCGTCCCCGACCACGGCTTCTGGCCGCTCGTCCTCCGCGTCGCCATCGTCGCCCTGATCCCGCTCGGGTACGTCGCGGTCGGCTTCCTCGACCGCGCCGAACGCGACCGCGCCCGGCAGATCGTGCGCGGGCTGCGCAACCGGGGCGGCTCCGCCGGCCCGGGCGACACCGCCGAGCCCGAGCCCGGGCCCTCGTGACGGCCGGCCCGGCGGCGCGGGGTATCCTCCGCCCGTGACCATCCGCATCCCGATCGCGCGGCCCGAGCTCGGCCCGGAGGAGTCCGCCGCGGTCGCCGAGGTGCTGGCCAGCGGCATGCTCGTGTCGGGCCGGCTCGTCGAGGAGTTCGAGCGGGGCCTCGCCGAGCGCTGCGGTCGCCGCCACTGCATCGCCGTCGCCAACGGCACTGCCGCCCTCGAGCTCGCCCTGCGCGCACTCGGCGTCGACGGCGGCGAGGTGCTCGTGCCCGCGCTGTCGTGGCCGAGCCCGGGGCACATGGCCGCGTGGGTCGGGGCCGATCCCGTGCTCGTCGACGTCGACCCCGCCTCCTGGAACGGCGCCGCCGAGGCGCTGGCCGTCGCCCGCACGGACGCGACGCGCTGCGCGATCGCGATCGACCAGTTCGGCGTGCCGGCGGAGCATCCGGCGATCGCCGGCGCGCTCGCCGGGCTGCCGGTGATCGAGGACGCGGCCTGCGCGATCGGCTCGACCCTCGACGGGCGCCCGTGCGGGTCGTACGGGGATGTCTCGTGCCTGTCGTTCCATCCGCGCAAGGTCGTGACGACCGGTGAGGGCGGGGCGTGCCTGACCGACGATGACGGCCTGGCCGAGCGGTTGCGGATTCTCCGCAACCACGGCCAGCATGCGGTCGGCGAGTTCGCCCTCGCCGGTCCGAACGAGCGGCTGACGGAGATGCAGGCCGCGATCGGCCTCGTGCAGCTCGACCGGCTCGACGCCATGATCCGCCGCCGGCGCGAGATCTGCGACGCCTACCGCGCGGCCCTGCCCGAGCCGC
>JAURLF010000096.1 GCA_030831375.1 Gaiellales bacterium
GAGCTTGCGAATCAGCGGCGCCGCGAACTGGTAGAACGTGTCCGACAGGATCACGACCTGCATGCGCTCGCGCAGCCAGCCGAGGATCGCGCCGAACTCGCCGGCGCGCACGAGGTCGTCGACGGCGAGGTCGCGGCGCATCGCCTCCAGCAGCGCGGCCGAGTAGAGGTTGCCGAGCGTGTACGTCGGGAAGTACCCGATGTAGCCCTCCGACCAGTGCACGTCCTGCATCACGCCCTCGACGTCGTCCTGCGGGGCGTAGCCCAGGTACTCCTCCATGCGCGCGTTCCAGACCTCGGGGAGGTCGGCCACGGCGACCCGCCCCTCGATCAGGTCGACCTCGAGCTCGAAGCGCAGCAGGATGTGCAGGTTGTAGGTGACCTCGTCCGACTCGACCCGGATCGGGGTCCGCGCGACCCGGCAGACGGCGCGCTGCATCCCGAGCGCGTCGACGTCGTCGAGCTGCCCGGGGAAGTGCTCGCGCGCCACCGGCAGGTAGTGCTCCCAGAAGGCGAGCGAGCGCCCGATCGCGTTCTCGTACAGGCGCGACTGCGACTCGTGCAGCCCCAGCGAGGGCGCACCGCAGACCGCGCTGCGCCAGAGCGGCTCGGCGATCCCCTGCTCGTAGAGGCCGTGGCCGGCCTCGTGGATGCTCGCGTACAGGCAGGCGGGCAGCCAGTCCTCCCAGATCCGCGTGGTCAGGCGGATGTCGGTCGGGGACGTCCCGCCGGTGAAGGGGTGCGTCGAGAGGTCCTGGCGGCCGCGCTCGAAGTCGAAGCCGAGGTCGCGCAGGACGCGCAGCGAGAAGGCCTCCTGCGCCGCCGGGTCGAAGCCGCGCTCGAGCACCGAGGCGTCGGGCGCGGGCAGGTCGAGGAGGCGCTGGGCGAACGGCACGAGCCGGTCGCGCAGGTCCGCGAGGAGGGGTTGCAGGCGCTCCAGCCGCATCCCGGGCTCGAAGTCGTCGAGCAGGGCGTCGTAGCGGGTGCCGTCGCCCCGCAGCAGATCGGCCTCCTCGACCTTCAGGCGCAGCAGCTCCTCGAGCGCGGGGCGGTAGTCGGCGAAGGCGCCCGTGGTGCGGGCATGCTCCCAGGCCTGGTTGGTGCGGGAGCGCTGCTCGGCGAGCCGCCGCACGACGTCCTCCGGCAGCTTCGTCGCGCGATCGCGCTGGCGGCGCGCCTCGCGCAGCATCGCCCGCTGCTCGACCGTCAGGTCGGCAAGCGCCTCGGCCGCGTCGATCGCCTCGCCGTAGGCGGGGTCGACCAGCCGCTGGTGCGCGATCGCGGCGAGGGTCGCGCCCTGCTGGGCGCGCGCCTCGCGCCCGCCGGGCGGGCACAGCACCTGCTCGTCCCAGCTGAGCAGGCCCGCCACGCCGCCGAGGTCGAACTGCTCGCGCATCCGCGCCGCGAAGGCGCCCCACACCGCGTCGTCGTCCGCCATGGGCGGCAGCCTACCCGGCCGCGCCCGCACCGACGCGCGCCGAGCCGGCGGGGATCCGCCACGGCAGGCCGCAGAGCGCCGCGACGAGCGCGCCGCCGCCGAGCATCGCGACGCCCGCGACCCCGTCGAGGACGTAGTGGTTGCCGGTGGCGACGACCATGAAGGCGACGAAGGCGGGGTACGCCACCGCGGCGAGCCGCAGCGCCGGTGTGACCGCCAGCCGCCAGCCGACGATCCCGACGAGGGCCGCGTACGCGACGTGCATCGACGGCACGGCCGCGTACGGGTTGAACAGCCCGGACGCGAGGCCGCCGTGGAGGTCGACGCCGCTGTGGACCGCGATCACGTCCACGAGGCCCGAGGCGGCGACGAGCCGGGGCGGCGCCACCGGGTAGAGGGCGTAGACGGCGAGCGCGAGGGCGTTGGCGGCGAGGAACACGTTGCGGACCGGGACGTAGGCGTCGCGCCGCCGCCGCCACAGCCAGACCAGCATCAGCGCGGTGACGGGCAGGTGCAGGCCGAGGTAGAGCGCGCTGAGCGCCTCCGCGAGCCCCACGCGGGCCAGCGCCCAGCCCTGCACGGCCGGCTCGATCCCGATGCCCAGCGCCGCCTGGACGCCCAGCACCTCGAGGGCGTTGCGGGAGGCGTCATCGGGCTCGCCGACCGCGACGCCGCGCACCGCCTGGTACGCGAGCAGCGCCCCGACGAACAGCGCGATCTGGCCGAGCCCGGCCCGAACTCCCCCCGTCGGCGCACCCACGCGCGCAGCATGGGCCGCGGAAGCGGCCCGCCGGTTGTGGGAAAGCCCCCGAGAACGAAAAAAGGCGCCGCCCCCACCCGCTGGTGGGGACGGCGCCGCACGACGCGACGATCAGTCGAGCATCTCGACGTCGATCGCCTCGGGACCCTTCTGGCCCTCACGCGCCTCGAAGGTGACCTTCGCACCCTCGCGGAGCGTGCGGAATCCGGATCCCGTCACGCTCGTGTAGTGGACGAAGAGGTCCTTCCCCCCACCATCGGGGGCGATGAAGCCATAGCCCTTCGCATCGGAGAACCACTTCACAACACCGGTCGCCATGCGGCACCCGTCCTTCTCTTACGACCCCGTGCGCCGGGTCTCACGTCCCCCCTAGCGGCGGGATTGCAGGACCGTACCGGATTCTGGTGCGGTTTGCAGCGATCTCCGTCCGGATCGCTACATCCAGCCCTCGCCGTCGGAGATCCCGATCACGCGGCCGCGCGGCACCAGCGCGTCCTCGTCGAGGCCCCCGAAGGCGCCGCGATGGAAGATCAGGGGCTCGCCCGGCGAGCTCTCGAAGTGCACGACCTCGCCGATCACGAGGTCGTGATCGCCGGCGGTGACGATGTCGAAGATCGAGCAGCGCATGATCGCGAGCGCGTGCCGCACCGAGTAGAAGCCGTGCGGGTCGAGCATCGCGTGGTCCGTCGGGAAGTCGGCGCCGCGCTGCGCGAAGGCGAGCGCGGTGTCCTGCTGGCGGCGGTGGAGGATGTTCACGGCCATCTTCTCGCTGTCCTTGACCCCGTCCAGGGTGCGCGTGCCGTGCGCGAGCGACACGAGCACCAGCAGGGGGTCGAGCGAGACGCTCGTGAACGAGTTCAGGGTCATGCCCTGCGGCGCGCCGCCGAGCGACGTCGTGACGACGGTCACACCGGTGGCGAAGGCGCCGACGGTGTCACGGAACGCGCGCGCCTCATGGGAGGGGGCTGCCATGGCGAGAACGGTAGCGCGTGGCCCTAGGATGCGGCGATGACGACGGGGGGCATCGTGCGTGCACCGCAGGGTGCGCGCACCGCGCAGGGGCTGATCGCCGCATCAGCGGTCCTCTACGGCACGCAGGGCATCTTCGCGTCGCTCGCCTACGACCACGGCGCCTCAGTCGGGGTCCTGCTCGCGGTGCGCGCCGTGCTGTTCCTCGTGCTGGCGCTGTTCCTGCTCGACCGCGTCCGCCGTGCGACCCTGCGGGGGCACCGGCGCACGATCGCGATCGCCTGCTTCACGTCGATTGCCGGGCCCTTCCTGTACTTCGCGGCGATCACGCGCATGGACCCGGCCACCGTGACCCTGATCTTCTTCGTCTACCCCGCCCTCACGATCCTCGGCGCGCGCCTCGTGGGCCGCGTGCGGCTGACCGCGCTGTCGTTGCTCGTGACCGCCGTCACGCTCGCCGGCGTCGTGCTCGCGATCGGCAGCCCCGTCGGCGACGTCGACCCGATCGGGGTGCTCCTGTCGCTCGCCTTCGCGGTCGTGATCAGCAGCTACTTCCTCGCGGCCGAGCACGGCCTCGAGGGCGTCGACCCGCTCGCCTGGCTCGGCATCACGGTGCTCGCCGCCGCCGTCTTCCTGATCCCGCTGGGCCCCGTGATCGGCGGGTTCGCGCTCCCCGACGCGTCGGGCTGGCTGGCGCTCGCCGGCGTCGCGGTCGTGGCCAGCATCCTGCCGTGCCTGTTCCAGACGGCGGGTCTGATGCGCCTGGGTGGCGCCGCCACGTCGCTCGTCGCCACCGTGGAGATCGCCACCGTCGTGCTGCTCAGCGTGCTCGTGCTCGGCGAGCGCCCGACGCCCGTCAGCCTGCTCGGCGCTGTGCTGGTCGTGATCGGCGCGGCCGCCGCGCCGATCGCGGTGCGGCGCACGACGGCGCCGCCGTCACCGCTGTAGGCCCGTGCAGCCGCGCAGGTCGCGCCACTCGCGCACGGCCTGCGCCCGCGCATCGCCCGTCAGCGGCACGGGCCGCCCGCCCTCGATCTGCGCGGGCAGCCAGCGGTAGCCGTCGATGCGCCGGCCCGTGGCCGTGACCTCGAGGACGCCGGTGCGGGCGGCGATCCCTCCGCCCGTGTAGAAGACGAAGTTGCCGAGGCCGTAGTCGACGAAGGCGCGGCCGAGCATCCCGCCGCCGAGCAGGATGTGGGCGTGTGCGCCGACGATGATGTCGGCGCCGGCGCGCACGAGGTTGCGGGCGAGGTCGACCTGCCGCTCGAGCGGGCAGGCCTCCATCTCCGCGCCCCAGTGCAGGTAGACGACGACGGTGTCGCTGGTCCGGCGTGCGCGGCGCACCTCGTGGAGCAGCCGCTCCTCCATCTCGTACTTGGCGCTCGCGACGCCCGTCTGGCGACCGTCGGCCTGCCACCACGAGAGGAACTCCTCGTCGATCACCTGGGTCGCGCCGATCACGGCGATCCGCTGGCCGTTGACCTCCGTCCGCCAGGGCCGGAACGCCTCGCGCTCGGAGCGCCCGCCGCCGACCACGGGCACGCCCGCGCGGCGCGCATGGCGCAGGGTGTCGCGCAGGCCGGAGGCGCCGTAGTCCATCCCGTGGTTGTTGGCCACGCTGACGACGTCGATGCCACCCGCCTTGATCGCCCGGAACGCGCTCGGCGGCGCCCGGAACAGGTACTCCTTGTTCGGGGTCACGTCGCCGCCGTCGGTGACGGCGGTCTCGAGGTTGACCATCGCGACGTCCGCGCGGCGCAGGATCCGCCGAACGGGCGCGAAGACCTGCGCCGGATCGTCGTCGAGGTACGAGCGGATCGGGGGCTCGAACATCACATCGCCGCCGAACGCGAACGTGACGGGCTCGCCGCTGCCGAGCCGCTTCGGAAGGTCGGGCGCGGCCGTAGGCGCCGCGGCGGCGACGTCATCCGACGGCTCCGTCGCGGCCGCCATCTCGGTCGTCGCCGCGGTCGTCGCGGCGGCGGTCGTCGCCGGCTGGCTCTGCGCGCGCGCCGTCGAGTCGTCGCCGCCGCGCAGGCCCCAGGCCGCGGCCACGGAGAGCGCCGCGCAGGCGAGCACCGCGAGTGCCGCGACCCAGCGGCGACGGCGGTACGGGCCGGGCTTCGGGGTGACGGCGCCCATGCGTCCCATTGTTCACCGACTTCGCGGTCGCTCCTGTCGGGCGGGCTCGGGTACGCTCGCGGGGTCGAGCGAGGAGGAGCGGGATGCGCTGCGTCGTGTACACGGGGGCCGGGGGCAACGAGGTCGTCAGCTGCGAGGAGCGGCCCGACCCCGTCTGCGGCGACGAGGAGGTCCTGATCCACGCCGCCTTCGCCGGCCTCAACGGCGCCGACGTCGCGCAGCGCAAGGGCCATTACCCCGCCCCGCCCGGCTGGCCCGCGGACATCCCCGGCCTCGAGGTGGCGGGGGTGGTCCACGAGGTCGGCGCCAAGGTGCGTGGTTGGCAGGTCGGCGACCGCGCCTGGGGCCTCGTCGGCGGTGGTGGCCTCGCCGACCGGGTCGCCGTGCACGCGAGCTGCGTCGCGCCGGTCCCGTCGCGGCTCGACGCGCGCGAGATCGCCGCCGTGCCCGAGGTCTTCATCACGGCGCACGACGCCGTCGCCACCCAGGCGGGCCTCAGGCCCGGCGAGACCCTGCTCGTGCACGGCGCGGCCGGCGGCGTCGGCTCGGCCGCCGTCCAGATCGGCGTGGCGCTCGGCGCGACCGTGATCGGCGTCAGCCGCCACGATGAGGGCCGTGCGGCGATCGCCGGCTGGGGCGCGACCGCGATCGACGCCGAGGCCTGGCCCGAGCGCGTCCTCGAGCTGACCGGCGGCCGCGGCGCGGACGTCATCCTCGAGCTCGTCGGCGCCCCCAACGTGCCGGGCGACGTCCAGGCGATCGCGCGCCGCGGGCGCCTCGCGATCGTCGGGATCGGCGCCGGGCAGAAGGTCGAGCTGTCCCTGCGCGACCTGATGACGAAGCGCGCGACGGTGTTCGGCACGACGCTCCGGGCACGGCCCCTCGGCGAGAAGATCGACGCGATCACGCGCTTCGACCGCGAATGCGGGCCGCTCTTCGCCGCCGGCCGCCTGAACCCGGTGATCGACCGCGCGTTCCCGTGGAACGAGGCCGCCGACGCGCTCGCCCGCATGGAGGGCCCGGGCAAGGTCGGCAAGGTGCTGCTGGACTTCGCGTCCTAGCCGCGTAAGCGGACCGCGAGTCGGGCCGACGAGCGCCCGACATGCAGCACGGCCGCAAGCCCAGCCCCCTTCCCTTCCCGCGCCCCGCCCGGCAGAATCCGGACCGATGCAGGACGACGCCGCCCACGACGCGGACCTCGTGCGCCGGGCGCGGGCCGCGCACCGCAGCGATGACCTCGAGCGCGCCAAGCTGCTCGCCGCCGAGCTCTGGGCCCGCTACGAGGACCGCGCCCGCATCGCCGCACGCCGGGTGGCCCGCGGTGACGAGGTCGACGAGGTCTTCGGACACCTGCAGATCCGCTTCGTCCTGTGGGTCTACAACCGAGACGAGGAGCCGCGCAGCATGGGCGGCCTGATCGGGCAGATGGCCAAGTGGGCGTACGGCGACGTGCAGCGCTCCGAGTCGCGGCAGCCGGTCACGGTCGAGGAGATCGACCGCGCGCGCTACGACGACGGGGCGCTCGACGAGGTGCTCGACCGCGACGAGATCACGCGCCTCGTGCACGTGCTCTCCGAGCGCGAGCGCGTCGTCGTCGAGCGGATGCTCGAGGACGCGCCCGACCGCGAGGTCGCCGACGAGCTCGGCGTCGAGCCCAACAACCTCCACCAGATCCGCTGGCGCGCGATGAACCGTCTGCGCGCGGCGGCCGAGGCGGCACAATCGGGGACGTGATGGACGAGCGCGAGATCCTGCTGGGCGAGCTGATGAGTGAGGCCCTCGAGGCCCTGGAGGCACGCCGCTTCGACGCCGTCGACGGCATCCTCGACCGAGCGGGCGACGACCGCGAGCGCGTGCTCGACATGGTCGAGCTGGCGCTCGCCCTGCGCGGCCCCGCCGAGCCGGCGGAAGCCGTAGTGCGGGAGATCGCCGGCTCGGCGATGTTCGACGAGCGCTCCTGGCCCGACATCCTCCCGCCGGCCCGCCACGCCCTCGGGCTCAAGCGCCCCGCGCTGATCGACCGCCTCGCGGAGCGCCTCGGGGTCAGCGACGCGCCGGGCCGCGCACGGCTCGGCGAGCGCTACCACGAGCTCGAGGCCGGCCTGATCCCCGCGCGGGGCGTCGCGCCGGCCCTGGTGGCCACGCTCGGCGACCTGCTCGGCGGGATCACCGACACGCTCGCGCAGACGCGCTACAACGGCGCCACCGGCCCCGGGCCGGCCGTCGCCTTCAATCGCACGGGTGCGCCGCTCGAGCTGTCCGCGGACCTGCTGCCCGCGCCCCCGGACGAGACGACCGACTCGGAGCGGCTCGTCGACGACCTGTTCGGGATCTAGAGGCCCGGGTCGTAGTCGTCGCGGCGCGGGCGCCGCGTGACGTAGCCGAGGTTGTAGAGCCGCCAGGCCATCGACAGGGCCGACACCCCGAACGCCCCGGCCAGCGCGACGACGTCGGCGCCGTCGCGGTCGACCGCGCCGCGCACGCGCGGCTCGGGCATCAGGAGCTCTGCCGCAAAGCGGTTCGCCTCGCGCTCGCGCAGCTGCTCGGGCGAGCGCCCTTTTGCGGCGGGCGCCTCGTAGTCGGCGGTCCGGGTGACGGTGACGTCGTCGATCTCGTCGCGGTGGAGCTCCCAGTGCCCGACCTCGTGGGCGATCGTGAAGCGCCGCCGTGCCGGCCACAGGCCCGCCTCGAGGGCGTTGACGTGGATCTCCTGCCGGCGCAGGAGCAGCATCCCCGACACGCCCTGGTCGAGCGGCGCGTTGCAGATCCGCAGGCCGCAGAGCGACTCCGCGATGTCCGCGACGGGAACGGGGCCGTCCTGCTCGAGCCCGTAGATCGCGGCGTAGCGGTCGAGCACGGCACGCGCCGCGAGGATCTCCCGGTCCGCCGTCGCCGCCATGCCGGAAGGGTACCGGGCGGCGGGCCGTCACGCTGCTAGCGTGGGGTCATGATCCGCTCGCGCCGCACCGCCCTCCTCACGCTCCTGCTCGCCCTCCTCGCCATGCCGTTCCTCGGCGCCTGCGGCGGGTCGTCGGACACGGCGCCGGCGGCCGACGAGGCGGCTGCGGAGGCCGCCGCGCCGGCGTCGGTCTCTGCCGCGGCGGCCGGCGAGCTGTTCGCGTCCGGCGAGTACGCCCTGGTGGACGTGCGCGAGACCGTCGAGACGGACCAGCAGCACGTGGAGGGATCGCTCCTGATACCCCTCGGCGACGTCGAGGCGCGCATGGACGAGGTGCCCGACGACCGGCCCGTACTCGTCCTCTGCCGCTCCGGCAGCCGCGCGGTGCCCGCCGCCGAGGCCATGCGCGCCGCCGGGCGCGAGGCGACCGTCGTCGACGGCGGCATCGTGGCGTGGGCCGATGCGGGCCTGCCGTACACCGGCGCCGCGCCGAGCTGAGCACCCGCGCGGCCAACCGGCAAGCGCCGGCCGCGGACCCGAGCTGAACCAAATGATTCAGTCGCTGTGGCGCGCTGAACCGGACGGAGCGCAAGGTGGCGTAGACTGTCGGCCGATGGCCGCCGCCGACCGCCCCGCCTCCCTCTACGACCCGTCGTTCGAGCACGACGCCTGCGGCCTCGGCTCGGTCGTGCATCTCGACGGCGTCGCCTCGCACGCGGTCGTCTCGCAGGCCCTGACGGTGCTGGAGCGCCTGGACCACCGCGGAGCCACGGGCTCCGATCCGGAGACGGGCGACGGCGCCGGGATCCTGCTGCAGATGCCGCACCGCTTCCTCGCCCGCGTCGCGGCCGAGGAGGGCTTCGACCTGCCGCCCGCGGGCGACTACGGCATCGGCATGGCCTTCCTGCCGCAGGACCCCGCTGAGCGGCTGCGCTGCGAGGAGATCGCCGTCCGCACCGTCGCCGAGGAGGGCCACCGCGCCGTCGGCTGGCGCGACGTCCCCGTCGACAGCGCGGCGATCGGCCTGGTCGCGCGCTCGACGGAGCCCCGCATCCGCCAGCTGATCGTCGAGCGCCGCCACGGCAAGGGCGACGCCTTCGAGCGCAAGCTGTACGTGATCCGCCGCCGCATCGAGAAGGCCGTCCACGCGGAGGGCATCGAGTCGTTCGCGATCGCCAGCCTCTCGTCGAAGACGGTGGTCTACAAGGGCCTCCTGCGCGCAACCCAGGTCGCGCACTACTTCCCCGACCTGCGCGACCCCGACGTGGAGTCCGCGCTCGGGCTCGTGCACTCCCGCTTCTCCACGAACACGCTCGGCACCTGGGACCTCGCGCACCCCTTCAACCTGATCGCGCACAACGGCGAGATCAATACGGTGCGCGGCAACGCCAACTGGCTATCCGCCCGCGAGCCGCAGATGCACAGCAGGCTGTTCGGGGGCGACCTGCAGAAGCTGTTCCCGATCACGGAGGAGCGCTGGTCGGACTCGGCCAAGCTCGACGCCGTGCTCGAGCTGCTCGTGCAGTCCGGCCGTCCGCTCGAGCATGCGCTCGCGATGCTGATCCCACCCGCCTGGAGCGACTCGACGCTCGACATCGATGACGACGTGCGCGCCTTCTACGAGTACCACACCACGCTGATCGAGCCGTGGGACGGCCCGGCCGCCGTCATCGCCACCGACGGCGAGAAGGTCGTCGCCACCCTCGACCGCAACGGGCTCCGCCCGGGCCGCTGGCTGCGCACCAAGGACGGCATCTGCGTGCTCGCGTCCGAGGTCGGCGTGCTCGACCTCCCCGAGGCCGACGTCGTCGAGACGGGCCGCCTCGAGCCGGGCCGCATGCTGATGTTCGACACCGCGTCGGGCCGCGTCGTCCAGGACCGCGAGATCAAGCGCGTTCTGTCGCGCCAGCGGCCCTACCGGCAATGGCTCGACCGCTACAAGCTGCACCTCGACGACCTGCGCCCCCACCAGGGCGCGCAGCTCGACGACGGCGCCCTGCCCCTGCAGCAGCGGATCTTCGGCTACACCCGCGAGGACCTGTCGCTCCTGCTCGCCCCGATGGCGCAGACGGGTGCGGAGCCCGTCGGCTCGATGGGCGACGACACCCCGCTCGCCGCCCTCACCAACCGCAACCGCCTGCTGCCGAGCTACTTCAAGCAGCAGTTCGCGCAGGTCACGAACCCGCCCGTCGACCCCGAGCGCGAGCGGCTCGTGATGAGCCTGCGCGTCGGCGTCGGGGCGATCGGCAACCTGCTCGACGAGACGCCCGAGCACTGCCGACGCGTGACGACGCTCTCGCCGATCCTCACGAACGGCGAGCTCGAGAAGCTGCGTGCGCTCCGCCGCGAGGGCTTCCGAGCGGCCACGATCAGCACCCTCTACCCGGTCGCCGAGGGCAAGCGGGGCCTCGAGCGCGCGCTCGAGACCGTCTGCCGGGAAGCCGCGCAGCTGGTCTGGGGCGGCACCACCATCGTGATCCTGTCGGACCGCGGCGCGAACCGCGAGCTCGCCCCCATCCCGCCGCTCCTCGCCACCGCCGCCGTGCACGCCCACCTCGTGCGCCAGGGCGCCCGCACGATGTGCGGCCTGGTGGTCGAGTCGGGTGAGCCGCGCGAGACGATGCACATGGCGCTGCTGATCGGCTACGGCGCCGCCGCCGTCAACCCGTACCTCGCGCTCGAGACGCTGCGTGAGCTGCACGCCCAGGGCGAGCTCGGCGACCTCGACCTCGGCGAGGCCCGCAGGCGCTACATCCAGGCGCTCGGCAAGGGCCTGCTCAAGATCTGCTCGAAGATGGGCATCTCGACGATCCAGAGCTACCGCGGCTCGCAGATCTTCGAGGCCGTGGGCCTCGGCCGCGACCTCGTCGCCCGCTACTTCCCCGGCACGATCTCGCGGGTCGGCGGCCTCGAGCTGCGCGACATCGCGGAGGAGATCCGCGAGCGCTACGCGCTCGACGTCGAGGAGGTCCGCCCCGAGGCCCTGCTCGAGGCGGGCGGCGAGTACCAGTTCCGCGAGGGCGGCGAGCGCCACGCCTGGCGGCCCGACACGATCGTCAGCCTGCAGCGGGCGGTGCGCGACGAGTCGTACGAGTCGTACCGCGCCTTCGCCGATCAGGTCGACGCCGGCGCCGACCGGGCGATCGCGCTGCGCGACCTGCTCGAGATCGTGCCGGCC
>JAURLF010000097.1 GCA_030831375.1 Gaiellales bacterium
GCGCAGCGCGGCGATCTCCTCCTCCGCCGGCTCGCCGAGCGGGAATCCCGTGGCGAAGGCGCCCGGGTTGGCGGTCGACAGGGCGAGGAAGAGGTCGCCCGAGAAGTGCGATCCCGTGGTGCCGGTGCGGGCCAGGCCGAGCGGGACGCGCCGCGCCATCGCCGTCAGCTGCTGCGGCAGCAGCGGCGCATCGGTGGCGATGATCGCGATCACGGACCCCGCCCCGGGCGGCACCACCCAGTCGGTGTCGTTGAAGGGGTCGTCGTCGGCGAGGGCGGCGCCGAGCGGCACGCCGGCGATGGCGAGCTCGGGGCGGTCGCCGAAGTTGGCCTGCACGAAGGCGCCGACGGTGAAGGCGGCATCGCCGAACGGCACGACGCGCGAGGCGGTGCCCGAGCCGCCGCTGAAGCCGTAGCAGTTCATGCCGGTGCCGCCGCCCACGGAACCCTCCTCGAGGGGGCCCGCCGAGGCGCCGTCGAGCGCGGCGTGCACCTCGGCCTCCGTGATGCGCCGCCCGTAGAGGTCGTGCAGGTAGCCGTCCCAGGTCTCGCCCGCGACGGGCAGCATCCAGACGTCGTTCGGGTCCGGGTGGCGGTCGGCGACCCAGGACACCGTCGCCGCATGGGCGACGCCGACCGCCGCCGTCGAGGTGATCGTGATCGGCAGGGCGACGGTGCCGGATTCCTCGATCCAGGCCCACCCGGTCAGCTCGCCGTTGCCGTTGAGCGCGTGCACACCCGCCGCGCAGGGATCGCGGGGGGCCGCCCGGCCGCGCGGGTGGATCGCCGTCACCCCCGTGCGCACGTCGTCGCCCTCGACCACGGTCGCGTAGCCGACCTCGAGCCCGGGCACGTCGGTGATCGCGTTGCAGGGGCCGGGCACGCCGTCGAAGGGGATGCCGAGCGCGCGGGCGCGCGGCAGACCGGACGGCGTCGCGCGGTGGGCATCGGACATGACGTCACCCTAGCCGACAGGCGACGGCGGGGCCCGCCACGCCTGATCGGCGGCTGCTATCGCGATACGCCCAAGTGGGGTATTTCGATAGCTATTGCCTATCGAATGACAGGGTCTTGCGATTGGCACCGCGCGCCGCCGCGGACGATACTGGAGCGGACGGGCGGGACGCCGCCCGGGGACCCAGGGGACGCCCGTGATGGCAGACGAGCAGGCAGACAGCGAGACCGCCCGGCGGGCGACCGCCATCGCCGAGGAGCACCTCCACTTCGAGGGCCCGCTGCTGCCGATCCTGCATGCCGTCCAGCACGAGCTCGGCTGCGTGCCGGAGGACGCCATCCGCGCGATCGCGAAGGTGCTCAACCTCGGCCGCGCCGAGGTCCACGGCACGATGACCTTCTACCCCGACTACCGCTCCGAGCCGGGCGGCGCGCACACGCTCAAGCTGTGCCGCGCCGAGGCCTGCCAGTCGATGGGCGCGGACGCGGTCGCCGACGCGGCCCGCGCGGCGCTGGGGATCGACTTCCACGAGACGACCTCCGACGGCGCCCTCACCCTGGAGCCCGTCTACTGCCTCGGGCTGTGCGCATGCGCGCCCGCCGCGATGCTCGACCACGAGGTGCACGGCCGCGTCACCGCCGAGTCCGTCGTCGCGCTCGCCGAGGGGGCCTCCGCATGACCCGCGTCTACGTCCCGCGCGACGCCGCCGCGCTCGCGCTCGGCGCCGACGCCGTCGTCGTCGCGCTCGAGACCGAGGCCGCCGTGCGCGGCCTCGACCTCGAGATCGTCCGCAACGGCACGCGCGGCATGATCTGGCTCGAGCCGCTCGTCGAGGTCGAGACCGACGCGGGCCGCGTCGCCTACGGCCCCGTCACGGCCGCCGACGTGCCAGGCCTGCTCGACGCCGGCCTCCTCGAGTGCGGCACGCACCCGCTCGCGCACGGCCCGACCGAGGAGATCCCCTTCCTGGCCCGCCAGACGCGCCTGACCTTCGCGCGCTGCGGCGTCACGGACCCGCTCTCGCTCGAGGACTACGAGGCGCACGGGGGCCTCAAGGGCCTGCGCGCCGCGATCGCGATGACGCCCGCCGACGTCGTGCAGGCCGTCACCGACTCGGGCCTGCGCGGCCGCGGCGGCGCCGGCTTCCCGACCGGCATCAAGTGGCGCACCGTGCTCGAGGCGCAGGCCGACCGCAAGTACATCGTCTGCAACGCCGACGAGGGCGACTCCGGCACCTTCGCCGACCGCATGATCATGGAGGGCGACCCCTTCGTCCTGATCGAGGGCATGATCATCAGCGGCCTCGCCGTCGAGGCCGACAAGGGCTTCATCTACGTTCGCTCCGAGTACCCGCACGCGATCGAGGCCCTCGAGTCGGCCATCGCCACCGCGACCGTGCGCGGCATCCTCGGCCCGGACGTGCTCGGCTCGGGCCGTGCCTTCGACCTCGAGGTGCGCGTCGGCGCCGGCGCCTACGTCTGCGGCGAGGAGACGTCGCTGCTCAACAGCCTCGAGGGCAAGCGCGGCATCGTGCGCTCGAAGCCGCCGCTGCCCGCCCACGAGGGCCTGTTCGGCAAGCCGACCGTGATCAACAACGTGATCTCGCTCGCGTCCGTCCCCGTGATCCTCGCCGAGGGCCCCGCCGCCTATCAGGAGTACGGCGTCGGCCGCTCCCGCGGCACGATCCCCATCCAGCTGGCCGGCAACGTCCGGCACGGTGGGCTCTTCGAGGCGGCGTTCGGCATGACGCTGGGCGAGCTCGTCGATGACGTCTGCGGCGGCACCGCCTCGGGGCGCCCCGTCAAGGCCGTGCAGGTCGGCGGCCCGCTCGGCGCCTACTTCCCGCGCGCCCTCTTCGACACCCCGTTCGACTACGAGGCCTTCGCGGCCAAAGACGGCCTGATCGGCCACGCCGGCGTCACGCTCTTCGACGACACGGCGGACATGCTCAAGCAGGCGCGCTTCGCCTTCGAGTTCTGCGCGGTCGAGAGCTGCGGCAAGTGCACGCCCTGCCGGATCGGCTCGACGCGCGGCGTGGAGACGATCGAGAAGATCCGCCGCGGCGAGGACGTGGCCGCCCAGGTCGAGCTGATCGAGGACCTCTGCGAGACGATGAAGTACGGCTCGCTCTGCGCGCTCGGCGGGTTCACGCCCTATCCCGTGATGAGCGTGCTCAACCACTTCCGCGACGAGATCGCCGCGTCGCCTGAGGAGATCCCGGCCCGCTGAGGCGCAGGAGGACGAGACCATGACGCTGATCCAGGAGACCGACTACGGCACCCCCGCCTCGAAGGCGGAGGCGACCGTCACCCTCACCGTCGACGGCTTCGAGGTGACCGTGCCCGAGGGCACGTCGATCATGCGCGCCGCCGTCGAGGCCGGCATCGAGATCCCCAAGCTGTGCGCGACGGACATGCTCGAGGCGTTCGGCTCGTGCCGCCTCTGCCTCGTCGAGATCGACGGGCGCAACGGCACCCCCTCCTCCTGCACGACGCCCGTGGCCGAGGGCCTCGTCGTGCGCACGCAGACCGAGCGCCTGAAGAAGCTGCGCCGCGGCGTGATGGAGCTGTACATCTCCGACCACCCCCTGGACTGCCTGACCTGCGCCGCCAACGGCGACTGCGAGCTGCAGGACCAGGCCGGCATCGTCGGCCTGCGCGCCGTGCGCTACGGCTACGACGGCGATAACCACGTCTTCCCGAAGACCCGCGACGGGGCCGAGAACTTCAAGTACATGGCGAAGGACGAGTCGAACCCGTACTTCGCGTATGACCCGTCGAAGTGCATCGTCTGCTCGCGCTGCGTGCGCGCCTGCGAGGAGGTGCAGGGCACCTTCGCGCTCACGATCGAGGGCCGCGGCTTCGGCAGCCGCGTCTCGGCCGGCATGCACGAGTCGTTCCTGCAGTCGGACTGCGTCTCCTGCGGCGCCTGCGTGCAGGCCTGCCCGACGGGCACGCTGATGGAGAAGTCGGTCTACGAGATCGGCACGCCCGACCGCAGCGTCGTCACGACCTGCGCCTACTGCGGCGTCGGCTGCAACTTCAAGGCCGAGATGCGCGGCGACGAGCTCGTGCGGATGGTTCCCTACAAGGACGGCAAGGCCAACCGCGGCCACTCCTGCGTGAAGGGCCGCTTCGCCTTCGGCTACGCCGCCCACCCCGACCGCATCCTCAACCCGATGGTGCGCGACAAGGTCACGGACCCGTGGCGCGAGGTCAGCTGGGACGAGGCCTTCGCCTACGTGGCCGAGCGCTTCACGGCGATCCAGGCCGAGCACGGCATCGCCTCGGTCGGCGGCATCACCTCGTCGCGCTGCACGAACGAGGAGACGTACCTCGTCCAGAAGCTGATCCGCCAGGGCTTCCGCAACAACAACGTCGACACCTGCGCGCGCGTCTGCCACTCGCCGACGGGCTACGGCCTCGGCCAGACCTACGGCACCTCGGCGGGCACCCAGGACTTCGACTCCGTCGAGCACACGGACGTCGCGATCGTGATCGGCGCCAACCCGACGGACGGCCACCCCGTCTTCGCCTCGCGTCTCAAGAGGCGCCTGCGCCAGGGCGCGCGCCTGATCGTGGTCGACCCGCGCCGGACCGACATCGTGCGCAGCCCGCACATCGAGGCCGACTACCACCTGCCGCTGACCCCCGGCACCAACGTCGCCGTCGTCACCGCCCTCGCGCACGTGATCGTGATGGAGGGCCTCTACGACGAGGCCTTCATCCGCGAGCGCTGCGACTGGGACGAGTTCCAGGACTACGTCGACTTCGTCTCCGATCTGCGCCACTCGCCCGAGGCGCTCGAGTCCGTCACGGGCGTCGACGCCGACGTGATCCGGGGCGCCGCGCGCCTCTACGCGACCGGCGGCAACGGCGCGATCTACTACGGCCTCGGCGTGACCGAGCACTCGCAGGGCTCGACGACGGTGATGGCGATCGCGAACCTCGCGATGCTGACCGGCAACATCGGTCGCCCCGGGGTCGGCGTCAACCCGCTGCGCGGCCAGAACAACGTGCAGGGCGCCTGCGACATGGGCTCCTTCCCGCACGAGCTGCCCGGCTACCGGCACGTCTCCGGCGAGGAGGTGCGCGACGTCTACGAGGAGATCTGGGGCGTCCCGATCTCGTCCGAGCCGGGCCTGCGCATCCCGAACATGCTCGACGCCGCCGTCGAGGGCACCTTCAAGGGCATCTACATCCAGGGCGAGGACATCCTCCAGTCCGACCCCAACACGCACCACGTGCAGGCCGGCCTCGCCGCGATGGACTGCGTCGTCGTCCACGACCTGTTCCTCAACGAGACGGCCAACTACGCCCACGTCTTCCTGCCCGGCTCGACCTTCCTCGAGAAGGACGGCACCTTCACGAACGCCGAGCGCCGCATCAACCGCGTGCGCGAGGTGATCAAGCCGCGCAACGGCCTCGCCGACTGGGAGGTCACGCAGCGCCTCGCGCAGGCGATGGGCCTCGACTGGGACTACAGCCACCCGTCCGAGATCATGGACGAGATCAGCCGCACCACCCCGACCTTCACGGGTGTCTCGTACGCCCTGCTCGACGAGGCCGGCTCGGTGCAGTGGCCCTGCAACGAGAAGGCCCCGCTGGGCACGCCCGTCATGCACATCGACGCGTTCGTCCGCGGCAAGGGCCGCTTCATCCGCACCGAGTACGTCGCCACCGACGAGCGCACCGGCCCCCGCTTCCCGCTGCTCCTCACCACCGGCAGGATCCTCTCGCAGTACAACGTGGGCGCGCAGACGCGCCGCACGGCGAACGTGATCTGGCACGAGCGCGACATCCTCGAGATCCACCCGCACGACGCCGAGCAGCGCGGCATCGAGGAGGGCGACCTCGTCACCCTCACGAGCCGCGCGGGCGAGACGACGCTGCAGGCGCAGATCACCGACCGCGTGTCGCCGGGCGTCGTCTACACGACGTTCCACCATCCCGACACCCAGGCCAACGTGATCACCACGGACTTCTCCGACTGGGCCACGAACTGCCCCGAGTACAAGGTCACGGCGGTCCAGGTCGCGCGCGCGACGCGCCGCTCCGAGTGGCAGGAGGAGTACACCGAGCACGCCGAACTGAGCCGCCGCATCGCCGATCGGGAGCCGATCCATGGCGACTGACACGCTGGTTCGGATGGCGAACCAGATCGCCACGTTCTTCCACTCGATGCCGGAGGACGAGCAGGTCGTCGGCGTCGCCACCCACATCAACAAGTTCTGGGAACCGCGCATGCGGGCCCAGCTCCTCGAGCTGCTCGACCAGGGCGGCGCTGGCCTCGACCCGCTCGTGCTCTCGGCGGCCGAGCAGATCCGCCGGCCCGAGCACGTCGACGCGCACTAGGCGACGACATCGGCGCTCAGCCGGTGACGGCCTCCGCGACCGCGGCGCCACGGACGCGGACGAGCCGCACGCCCTGGCCGACCACAGACGTGGCGTCGAAGGCGCGCGTCACGATCCGCCAGCGGCCCGCCGGCAGGCGGACCGAGCAGCGGAAGCCGCGCGCCGACGCGCGTCCGGGGCTCGCGAGCGCACACGTCCCCCGCCGCGGCGCGGTGCGACCGGGGTCGCGATCTGCTCCAGCCGGACGTCACCGGCCGTGACCGTCCCGACCGTCACGCACGTCCAGCCGACGCAGCAGATTCGGTGCGAGAAGCGGATGGCCGGACCGCGAACCGCCTACAGGGGTACCTCCTCACCGAGCTCAATTGATGGGTCATTCCCATGCTCCGCGGCTCCGGTTCCGGCACCGCTCCGCAGTATCCGCCGGCACGGACCTCAGCCGCGGCGACGGAACGCCTCGATCGCCGCGCGCGCCTCGGAGTGCGCGAACGTCTCGAGCTCGGCCGCGAACTCGGCCGCGACGGCCGTGCCGTACGCATCGGCGGCGGGGCCGTCGAGCAGCTCGCGCGTGCGCCGCACGCCGATCCCGGGATGGGCTGCGATCAGACCGGCGACGCGCAGCGCCTCCGTGCGCACCTCCCCGGCCGGCAGCGCGCGCTCGGCGAGGCCGATCGCGACCGCCTCGTCACCGTCGACGGACTCGCCGGCGAGGAGCAGCAGGCGCGCCCGCCCGGCCCCGACGAGGCGCGGCAGGAGATGCGTGAGCCCACCGGTCGGGCTCAGCCCGATATCGAGGTCGCCGACCCGCATCGACGCGTCGCGGGCGACGATGCGCAGGTCGCACTGGCACATAAGCTCGAAGCCGCCGGCGACGGCGTGCCCGTGGACGGCGGCGATGACAGGGCGGCCGAGTCCGCGGATCGCCGTACCGATCCGCGTGTAGCGCTCGAGGAAGGCCGCGAAGCCGGCGTCGTCGAGCCCGGCGAGCTCCTTGAGGTCGGCGCCCGCGCAGAACGACGGCCCCGCGCCGGCCAGGACGACGCAGCGGACGGCGTCGTCACCCGCGATCGCCTCGAGCTCCGCCACGAGCGCGTCAATCAGGGGAGA
>JAURLF010000098.1 GCA_030831375.1 Gaiellales bacterium
CGGCGTTCTTCGACGCGCCGCCTACATGAGCCAGGACCTGTGCCGCGGTTACGGCCTGGCGGCCGATCTCGTCCATGATCGCGCCGCTGAAGCAGTAGACGCCGACGTTGACGCGGTCCGAGAGGGCGTCGCGCGGGTCGGGCTTCTCCTGGAAGGCCGTGATGCGGCCCTCCTCGTCCGTCACGACGACCCCGAAGCCCGTCACGTCGGGCACGCGCTTGACCGTGATGGTGGCCAGCGCGCCCGAGGCGCGGTGGGCCGCCGCGAGCGCCGCGAGGTCGATCCCGTGCAGACCGTCGCCGCTCGTGACGAGGAACTGGTCGTCGTCCTCGAGCAGGAAGGGCAGGCAGCGGCGCGTGCCGCCGGCGGTGCCGAGCAGCTCGGCTTCGACGGAGTACTCGAGCGGGACCCCGAAGCGGGAGCCGTCGCCGATCACCGCGGTGATGGCCTCGGGCCGGTGGTGCAGGTTCATGACGGCGCCCGAGCAGCCGCTGCGCGCGATCCGCTCGAGCAGGTGCTCGACGCACGGCCGGTTGCCGACGGGGGCGATCGGCTTCGGCAGGTGGTCGGTCAGGGGGCGCAGGCGGGTGCCGAGGCCCGCGGCCATGATCATCACGCGCATGGGAGCCAGCCTACCCGCGATCCCGACGGCGGGCGGGGGTCATGCGGGGCTCCCGTCGGCGCTCGACGGCGGGACCGCACCGTCGGGGACGGCGGCGGCCGTGGCGGGCATATGCATCCGCCACGGCCGCCGCCGGGGTGTTCGGCCTAGTGGAACTGCTCCTCCTCCGTCGACCCGACGAGGGCCAACGTGGAGCTCGCCCCGGCCGAGGCGATGGTGGAGATGAGATCGAAGTAGCCGGCGCCGACCTCGCGCTGGTGGCGGGTGGCCGTGTAGCCCTCGCCCTCCATCGCGAACTCCTTCTCCTGGAGCTCGACGTACGCGGTCATGCCGCTCGCGGCGTAGCCCTTGGCCAGCTCGAACATCGACGCGTTGAGCGCGTGGAAGCCGGCCAGGGTGATGAACTGGAACTTGTAGCCGAGCTCGCCGAGCTCGTGCTGGAAGGCGGCGATCTCCGCGTCGGAGAGGGCGCGCTTCCAGTTGAACGACGGCGAGCAGTTGTAGGCGAGGAGCTTGCCGGGGAACTGGGCGTGGATGGCCTCGGCGAAGCGGCGCGCCTCGTCCATGTCGGGGGTGCCCGTCTCGCACCAGATCAGGTCGGCGTAGGGGGCGTAGGCGAGGCCGCGGGCGATCGCGGACTCGATGCCGCCGGTGACGCGGAAGTAGCCCTCCGGCGTGCGCTCGCCGGTGGTGAACTCGCGGTCGCGCTCGTCGATGTCCGACGTCATCAGGGTCGCGGCGAGGGCGTCGGTGCGGGCCACGATCACCGTCGGCACGTCCATCACGTCGGCGGCGAGGCGCGCGGCCTGCAGCGTGCGCACGAACTGGCTGGTCGGGACCAGCACCTTGCCGCCGAGGTGGCCGCACTTCTTCTCCGAGGCGAGCTGGTCCTCGAAGTGGACGCCCGCGGCGCCCGCCTCGATCATGCCGCGCATCAGCTCGTAGGCGTTGAGCGGGCCGCCGAAGCCGGCCTCGGCGTCCGCCACGATCGGCGCGAACCAGTCGATCGAGTCGTCGCCCTCGGACCAGGTGATCTGGTCGGCGCGGCTGAGCGCGTTGTTGAGGCGGCGCACCATCGCGGGCACCGAGTTGGCGGGGTAGAGCGACTGGTCGGGGTAGACGGAGCCGGCGAGGTTGCCGTCCGCGGCGACCTGCCAGCCGGACAGGTAGATCGCCTTCAGCCCGGCCTTGACCATCTGCACGGCCTGGCCGCCCGAGAGGGCGCCGAGGGCGTTGATGTGGTGCTCCGTGTTGACGAGCTCCCACAGGCGCGCGGCGCCGCGCTCGGCGAGGGTGTGCCGCGGCGTGACGGAGCCGCGCAGCTTGACGACCTCCTCCGCCGTGTAGACGCGCTCGATGCCGGACCAGCGGGCGTCGGACCGCCAGACCTCCTCCAGTGCCGCGACCTGCTGGGCGCGGCTCGTCTGCTCGCTCATCGGGGGAACCTCCACGTCGACGGCCCTGCCTGCGGACCCGGGTCGGATTGGCGGAGGGTACGCCCCGCTATCGATAACGTCGAATCGGAATCTTTCGCCGTTTCGATAGATATCATCTATCGAACTGTGGATGCGGGCCAGTTGGAGGCGTTCGTGCGGGTGGCGCGGGCCGGGCGGCTCGGCCCCGTCGCGGCAGAGCTGTTCCTGACGCAGCCGGCGCTGACCGCGCGCCTGCAGCGGCTCGAGCGCGAGGTCGGCGGCACGCTCTTCTCGCGCTCGCGGCGGGGCATGCGCCTGACGCCCGCCGGGCGCGCGTTCCTGCCGTACGCCGAGCGGGCGCTCGAGACGATGGGCGAGGGCGCCCGCCTCGTCAGCGACGTGACCGCCGCGGGCGGCGGCGCGCTCGTGATCGGGGCGCCGCCCGCGATCAGCACGTACCTCCTGCCGGGCCTGCTGCGCGACCTCACGGCGCGCACCCCGGAGATCGAGCTCGCCGTGCGCGGCGGCCACTCGGACGAGGTGCTCGAGATGGTGCTGCGCGACGAGGTCCAGGTCGGCCTGATCCGCGAGCTCACCCACCCGGAGCTCGTCACGGAGCGCGTCTACGAGGACGAGCTCGTGCTCGTCTGCGCGCGCGGCCACCGGCTCGCCCAGCGCGGCACGGTCACGGTCGAGCAGCTCGCCGACGAGCGGCTCGTCCTGTTCGACCGCCGATCGTCGTTCGCGGACATCGCCCTGACGCTCTTCCAGCGCGCGCGGCTGCAGCCGCGCGCCTACCTCGAGATGGACAACTCGGAGGCGGCCGCGAGCATGGTCGAGGAGGGCCTCGGCGTCGCGCTCCTGCCACGCACCGCGATCGGCTGGGCGCTCGCCGACGGCGCGCTCGTCGAGCTGCACCTGCTCGGCACGCCGCCGATGACGCGTCCCGTGGCGCTGGTCTACCGGCGCGACGCGCCGCTCAGCCCGACCGCGGAGGCGTTCATGGAGCTCGCGCGGAGTCTCGCGGCCGTCTAGGGGGACGGGTTGACGGTCGGCTTGATCGCCGCCGCGAGCCACGCCGTGTACGCCGCACGGCCGCGCTTGTTGAGGTGCGCCGAGTCGGAGTAGCCGTCCGCGTACGCGGCCTCGCGGACGGCGAGCGGCGCCACCAGGAGCGGCGCGCCGACGAGCTCCTCGAAGCGGGCGGGCACCGAGGGGTCGACGAGCGGGTCGACGCGGCGCGGCACGAGCGCGAACACCACGGGCACGTCGTGCTCCTCACCCCACGCGCGGAAGGCGCGCAGGTAGTGCAGCTCGCGCTCCCAGAGCGGGTTGTCGAAGTCCGTCGTGATCGGGTCCTGGTCGCTCCACGCGGTTCCGGGCGGCACGTGCTCGGCCTCGTCGGCGCGGATCGCGCGCGGCCGGTAGCGGCGGTCGCCGCCCGAGCAGTCGCCGTGGCGGGTGCCGGGCGGGCGCTCCGCCGCGGGCACGGGCACGTTGAGGTCGTCCTTCCCCGTGATCAGGTACTCGACGTTGAGGTCGACGCGCCGGCGCAGCTGCTCGCCGAGGTCGCGCAACCGCCAGTGCAGGGGCTCGGAGGGCCGCGTCCGGACGTCGGCGAGCAGGCGGTCCATCGTCACCGCGCCCGAGAAGTTGCGGTAGTAGTCGTACTGGAACGGGCTGTCCGCCATCCGGAACGTCGGCTCCGGTGGCAGCGCCACCTCGACGATCACGCCCTCCGTGATGCCGCGGTTGGCCTCGACGTCGAGCAGCTGCTGGTACATGAAGTCCGTGCCGCGGAACGAGCGCCCCGCGTTGAGGATCGGATGCTCGAGCTTCGGCGGGTTGAGCCCGCGCGCGAGGCCGGTGGGGGAGACGCCCCACTTGGTGCGCGAGGTGCCGAAGATCGCGATGCTGACCGGGCCGCGCTGCCGGAAGACCTGGTCGTACAGGCAGTTCAGGTTCGCGGCGTAGCGGACCTCCGCCGCATCCGAGCGCTCCACGAGACGCACGAGGCCGAGGCCGAGCAGGACGAGCAGGGCCGCGCAGGCGGCCTGGACCAGATGCCGGCGGCGCCGGCTCACGGGGCGATCCGGACGCGGATCCGCCCGAGCGCGTCGTCGGCGCGCCGGACGGCCTCGTCGACGGTGTCACCCGCCGCGATCGCGAAGCCCTTGCGGTCGCCGTCGACCTGCACCGGGCGGATCTCCATCCCGGGCTCGAGCCAGCACATCGCATCGAGCACGCCGGGCGCGGCGCGGACGTCGTCGAGTCCCTCCCAGCCGGCCACGGTGCCGACGGGCAGGTGCCCGGGGGTGGAGGTGAGGAAGCGGATCGCCAGCGGCCGCTCGAACTGCGGCGTCGCGATCGCGTCCGGCACCTCGGCGCCGACCGCGGTGCGCAGGACCACCTCGAGCAGGTCCACGCCGGCCCCGTACAGCGGCACGTCGCCCATCCGCCCGCCGGGGATGCGCGAGGCGATCTCGACCATGTACGTCGCGCCCGGCCCGCCGGCGAGGACCTGCGGGTAGGCGACGCCGTCGATCAGGCCGGTCGCCTCGATCGCCCGCGTCGCGACCTCCCGCACGGCCGCCGCGGCCGCATCGCCGACCTGCGTCGGGAACCGGTGCAGGGTCGCCACCCCGAAGCCGACGCCCTCGGGGCGCACGCGGTCCGACAGGGACACGATCGACACGTCGCCGCCGCGGACCACCGCGAGCACGTTGACCTCGGGCAGGTCGTGGAAGCGCTCCAGGATCACGCGTCCCGTCGAGGAGGCCGCGAACGCCTCATCCGCCCAGGCGAGCACGTCGTCGAGCGAGCCGACCTGCGCGATGCCGCGCTGTCCGCTCGAGTCGGCCGGCTTGATGACCGCGGGGAAGCCGACGTCGCCGGCCAGCGCCACGAGCTCGTCGCGCGAGCCGGCGCTGCCGAACGCGGGCTGCGGGACGCCGGCCTCGGCGAACCGCTCGCGCATCGCGACCTTGTCCGTCATCAGCCGCGCCGTGCGGCGCCCGATCGACGGCAGCCCCGCGTCCTCCGCCACCGCGGCGACCTGCGGCACCGCGCGGTCCGAGGCGACGGTCATCACGCCGTCGACCCGCTCCTCCCGGGCGATCCGCACGAGGTCCTCGTGGGCGGATGCCGCGTGCCCCGCGTCGGCCACGGCGAGGCCCGGCGCGTCCGCGCGCGCGTCGACGGCGACGACGCGGTAGCCGAATTCCTCGCGCACGCGGCGGATGTACGGCACCTGGTGGCGCCCGGCGCCGATGAAGAGGACCGCTGGCATCGCTCCGGTCAGAATCTACCGGACGGTATGCTGACCGCCGATGGCCGTCGTCGACGTCGCGATCCATCCCGACGTGCCCGCGCCGGCCGACGTCGTCGTCGTGGTCGACACGGTGCGCGCGACCACCACGATCGCGCACGCCCTCGCCGGGGGCTATCGGCGGGTCATCTGCGTCCCCGACCCCGCGGCGGCGCACGCCGAGGCGGCCCGCATCGGCCCGGGCGCGGTCCTCGCCGGCGAGGAGAAGGGCGCGCGCATCGAGGGCTTCGCGCTCGGCAACTCGCCGACGGAGTTCTCGCCCGCGCAGGGCGACGACGTCGTCTTCGTCACCCGCAACGGCGTCCAGGCGATCCTCGCCGCCAGCCGCGAGGCCGGCACCGTCGTCTGCGGCGCCCTCGTCAACCTCGACGCCGTGGCGCGCGTCCTGCGCCCGCGCCTCGCCGACGGCGCGTCGCTCGTCGTGCGCTGCGCGGGGACCCGGGGCGCCGTCGCCGTCGAGGACTGCTACACCGCCGGGCGCCTCGTCGAGCTCGTCGGCGACGGCCACGACCTGCTCGACGGCGCACGCGTCGCGCGCGCCGTGGCCCGCGCCTACGCGGCCCCGCTCGACTGCCTGTCGGAGGCCCAGTCGACGCGCAACATCACGCCGCTCGGGCACGGGCCGGACGTCGAGATCGCGGCGCAGGTGTCGATCCTCGACCTCGTGCCGACCGTGGTCGAGGCGGCTGACGACCGCGTCGTCCTGACCGCCGGCTGAGTCCGGCGCCGGCCCTACCCTTAGGGGCATGGCGAGCCATGTCCTCGAGGTCGGGCTGCGCGGCACCCGCGACTACGTGCAGGGGTCGCAGATCCTCGCGCGCACCGCGGAGATGGTCGCGGCCGACCAGCCCGACGCCGTCCTCGTCTCGGCCAAGTTCACGCGCATCACCCGCCACGGCGTCGTCGCCGTGTTCGGCGAGGACGCAGCCGTTGGCGCGGGCGAGGAGATCGGCCGTGGCCGCTTCGACGTCTCCGGCGAGCGGCTCGAGGTGCGCTGGCACGAGCGGCCGGGGCCGGAGGCGCCGCGGATCGACGACGTGCCCGGATCGACGTCCGGCCTCGCGCCCGACGGGGCGGGCGGCGGCACCTGCGCGTTCGCGATCGGCGGCACGTTCGAGTCGTACCTGGCCGCCGTGATCGAGTTCGTGAAGGCGCTGCACGCCGGCCGCGGCGAGCGCGTGACCGACATCTGGTTCACCGCGCTGATGGGCGCGCGGCTGCCCGTCGCGCCCGCCTATCCCGCGCACGGGACCCTGACGGCGACCGCCGAGGTCGAGCGCATCGCCCACGGCCGCCTGCAGACCCTCAGCCTCGTCGACACCACGGGTGACGGCGCACCGCCCCGCTACCAGATCTGCTTCTCTTGCGTCATCGAGGCGTAGACGACACCGACCAGCCACGGAGGCCCGGACCATGACACGCGAAGAGGCGCTCGCCGCCATCACGAAGGCGCTGACGGAGACCGTCGGCTCGGTCGACGGCGACGTCACCGAGGACACCGACCTCGTCGCCGACGGCATGCTCGACTCGCTCGACTCGATGACGTTCCTGTTCGAGCTCGAGAACGGCCTGGGCACGAAGCTCGAGGCGATCGACGAGACGTACGAGGACTTCCGCGTCGGGGCCCTCGTCGACATCGTCGTGCAGGCGACCGGCTAGGCCCGGGACGCGGCGAGGCCGGGGAGGGGGACCGCCGGGGCGTGCTCGCCACCATCCAGATCCTCGTGCTCGTCACCCTCACGGCGAGCCTCGTCTACTGGCTCCTGCCCGCCGGCTGGGTCGAGGGGCGGCGCGCCGTCCTGCTCGTCACGTCGGGCCTGCTGATCTACGTCTGGAGCCCGGAGACGCTGCTGATCGCCGTGCTGACGGCGCTGCTCGCCTGGCTCCTGTACGCGCTCACGCGGCGTCATCCCCGCATCGGCTGGCTGCCGTGGCTGATCGTGCTGCCGCTCGTCGTCAACGCGATCGTGCCGCTCGGCGAGCTGATCCCGCTGCCCGTCGGCAGCCCGCGCAGCCCGCTGTTGACCAACCTCGCCACGCTCGGGCTGTCCTTCTACACCTTCAAGCTGTACATGTCGATCAAGCAGGGCCTCAAGCTCGGCTCGCTGCCGTTCCGCGAGGTCCTGACCACGACGCTCTTCTACCCGGCCTTCCCGATGGGCCCGATCGACGCGTCGCAGACGTTCGACCACGCGGCGCTCTCGCGCGACCCCGACGTGCGCCGCTGGGTGATGGGCGTGGGCCGCATCGGGATCGGCGTCGTCAAGGTGTTCGTGCTCGGCGCCTGGGTCAAGGGCACGCTGTCGGTCGAGCTGTTCGGCGTGCCGATGGAGCGCGTCTACGCGGAGGGCTGGGACACGCCGCTGCACGCGCTCGCCTTTGCGTTCGTCTCGTTCCTCTACCTGTACGTCAACTTCTCCGGCTTCACCGACATCGCGATCGGCTCGGGCTGGATGTTCAACCTGGATCTGACCGAGAACTTCCGCTTTCCGCTGATCGCGCACTCGATCCAGAACTTCTGGCAGCGCTGGCACCTGTCGCTCTCGCGGTTCATCACCGCGTACATGTTCAAGCCGATGCTGCGGCGCACCGGCCGCACGTCGCTGTCCCTGGTCGTCACGTTCACGCTGATCGGCCTCTGGCACGAGGTCTCCGTGGGGTACCTGCTGTGGGGCCTCGGGCACGGCTCGGCGCTGGCCCTGACCACGTGGTACCGCGGGCTCGGCCGGGCGCGCCTGCCCCTGCCCGGCCCCATCCGCACCGTCGGCGGCATCGTCGTCACGATCACCTTCGTCAGCGTCTTATCCACCATCGCCAACCAGCCGTCGAACCGCGACCTCGCGCGCTACCTGGCGTCCTTCCTCGGAGTGCAGCTGTGAACCGGAACCCCGACCTCCCGCCCGCCCTCGGCGCGCGCGCCCACGAGCTCGGCCAGGCGGTGGCAGCATGGGTGGTGGCCCACCAGCTGCTCGTCTACGTCGTGCTCGGCATCGTGGCCTGGGTGCTGGTGGCGCTCAACTACCCGCTCGAGTCGCTGACGCCCGTCTACGCCAACTACTAGGGAGCCGATGAGCCCCAGCCGCCGCCGACTGATCCAGCTCGCCTGCTCCCTCGGGCTGCTCGCGGCGCTCGGCGGCGTGTTCGCGCTGGTCGCGTGGTCCGACCAGCCGCACGTGCGCTACGCGTCGCTGCGCTGCATCTACCGCGAGATCTACCACGAGCGCGGGCCGGTCGACGTCGTCGTCGTCGGCACGTCGCGCACGAAGTGGGGCGTGTCGCCCGAGACCGTGTCGGAGGTCGTCTCCGACGGCGCGGACCCGTCCCGGGTGGTGCTCAACATCTCGCGCAGCTGGCGCGGCACCAACCAGATGCTGCAGCAGCTCGCCGACGTGCAGGCGGAGCGCGGGATCACCACGGCGATCGTCGTCGAGTACTCGCGCGAGGGCGACGTCGTCGCCACCTCGCAGCGCTACTACGACTACTACCCCGACCACGCCGCCGTCGTGCCCGTCGGCACCTTCTCCGACGACCCGTCGTTCAAGCCGCGCGAGCCCGCGTACCTGCGCGCCCGCGACCTGCTCGACCTCGGCCAGACGCGCATCGACTACGCCCTCGACCGACTGATCACCGGCAAGGCCGCCAAGAACGACGTGATCCCCGTCGGCGAGCGCCCCGCGGGGGACTCGGGCGGCTGCACCGGCAAGGACCGCCCGCTGCGCCAGAAGGCCCTCGACGACTGGGCGGCGCGGACCACGAAGCGGCTCGGCCCGTGGGAGGAGCGCGCGCCCGTCGGCTACCGCATCGGCGCGATCAACAACGACGCGCAGCGCGAGTCGATCCGCCGCATCGTCGCCTTCGGCGAGGACCACGGCATCGCCGTCTACTTCGTGCTGATGCCGCGCTACTACGACTCGCCGACGAAGCAGGACTACGTCGACCGCTTTGAGGCCGAGTTCGGGGCGCCGCTGTTGGCGCCGCCGAAGGAGGTCCTGCGCGAGCTCAACGACGGCGGCTACTCGGACCCGAACCACCTCTGGGAGAAGGGCCGGCTGGCCTACTCGGAGTGGCTCGGCGGCGAGATCGCGGCGCGCTCCGGCCGCTAGCCGCGGCCGCGCTGCGGCGCGTACGGGTCGACGTAGGCGCCCCGGCACGCCGTCTCCCGCGCGGCGGGCGCACGCAGGTCGACGAAGAAGCGCCGGAAGACGCGGTCGACGCAGTCGAGCTCGCGGCCCCACATCACGTGCGCGCCGCCCATGGTGGTCACGAGGTGGCCGTCGGCGAGGTGGGAGGCGACGGCGCGGGCCTGGTCGATGGGGGTGATCGGATCGGCGGTCGCCGTCGACACGAGCACGGGCACGCCGGGCAGGACGAGCGGCGCGGGCCGCTCGGGGCCGGGCTCGGGGGCCTCCCACCAGACGCACGGGTAGTCGCTCAGCGCCGTCGCCTCGCCGAGCAGCGGGAAGCGCTGACCGACGAGCGCGGCCTCGGCCAGGAAGGCCGCGCTGCGCTCCGGATCCGTGCCCGCGTAGTAGGCGTAGTCGCGGCAGTCGACGCCGTAGTAGACGGCGTCCGACCAGGCCGGGTCGGGCATCGGCGCCTGCGTGACGGGGTCGATCCCGGCGCTGCCGTAGGCCAGCTCGAGCAGCGGCCGGCGGTCGCCGCGGCGCGTCGCCGCGAGCGCCGACAGCAGCGCCGAGCGCCCGCGCGGGCTGTACATGGACGAGCTGACCGCGACGTCGAAGAGCCCGCGCGTGAGGTCGCGCTCGACCGGGCGCCGCTGGCCGGGGATACGCACCGGGATCGGCGCGCGGTCGAGGCGCGCGGCGAGGCGCCCGTACAGGCGCTCCGGGTCGCCGCCGAGGTCGCGGTCGCAAGCGGGGCGCGCCGCGCACGTGCGCAGCGTGGCGGTGAGGACGCTCTCGAAGCCGCGTGCCGCGCTCGCCCAGAACTGCGGGCCCGTGAGGGTGAGGTCGACGACCCCGTCGATCGCCATGCGGCGCACCGCGTCCGGATGGGCAGCCGCATACGTCTGCGCGTACTGGGTGCCATACGACTCGCCGTAGAGGAAGACGCCGGGCCCGCCGAGCGCGACACGCAGCCCCTCGAGGTCCTCGACGGCCTGGGCCGTGCCCATGAAGGGCAACAGGCGGCGCGAGCGCAGCTCGTTCGCGCAGGCGCGCGCGAACGTGCGGCCCGCCTGCTCCGTCGGGCGCCGGCTGAGCGTGGCCCGCGCCGCCGCCTCGGGGCAGGCCAGGGCGCCGCTGCGGCCCATCCCGCGCTGGTCGAAGAAGACGAGGTCGTAGCGGCGCAGCATCGCCGCCGGCATCGTCGCGGCGTACGGCTCGGCCGACAGGATGCCGCTCGAGCCGGGGCCGCCCGTGGCGGTCACGAACAGCCCGCGGCTCGGGCCGTCGGCGGGCCGCACGGCGAAGACGACGCGGGTGGTGCGGCCGTCGGCGGGCGCGAAGTGGTCGAGCGGCACGGTCAGGGCCACACAGGTGAACTCGCTGCCGGCGAAGCAGGGCCGCCCGTCGAGGGCGCGGAGCCGATCGGCGACGCCGCCAGTCGCGACCGCCGGCGCGACCGCGAGGAGCGCCGCGCAGGCGGGGGCGAGGAGAAGCAGGCGGCGCATGGGCGCAGTATCGCCTCTCGGCTCGACCGGCGGTGCGGGCACGCCGTCGGGGGCGGCGACCACTACGCTCCGCGCCGTGGAGGCGTCGCGTCGCTCGGGCAACCCCTGGCTTTCCCTCGTCGGCATCTGCGCGGTCACCGCGCTCGTCTGGACGACCGCCTCCGACATCTCGCTCGCGCTGCCCACGATCGCGCGCGAGCTCGGCGGCTCGATGGACGTCCTGCAGTGGGCCGTCAACGGCTACTTCCTGGCGGGCTCGCTGATCATCGTGGGCGGCAAGCTCGGCGACCTCTACGGGCGCCGGCTCGTGTTCGCCCTCGGCACGCTTCTGATCATCGCCGGCTCCGTCGTCGCCGGCCTTGCGCAGGGCGTGCCGATGCTGATCACGGGCCGGGTGATCGAGGGCGTCGGCGCGGCGCTGATCCTGCCGACCGCGCTCGCGATCGTGGCCGTCTCCTTCGAGGGGCGCCGCCGCGACACCGCGATCGGCGCGTGGATCGCGACCTGCTGGGGTGCGCAGGCGGTCGGCCCGCTGGTCGGCGGCCTCCTGATCGCGGCGCTGTCGTGGCAGTGGATCTTCTGGATCAACCTGCCGATCGCAGCGGCGGCGCTGGCGCTCGTCTGGCTGACGACGCCCGAGACCCGCGACGAGGGCGCGGGGCGCGGGATCGACATCCCCGGCGTCGTCACCCTGGTCGGCGGCATCGGGCTGGTCTCGTACGGGTTCGTCAAGGCCGACACCTTCTCGGCGCTGCAGCTCGGCCTCGTCTTCGGCGCGGCGCTCGCGCTGCTCGGCGCATTCGTCGTGATCGAGCGCCACGTGCGCAACCCCGTCGTGCAGCTCGCGATCTTCCGGCGCGCCCGCTTCGACGGCGCCGTCCTCGCCAACCTCATCGCCAACATCATCTTCGGCGCCGCGGTCTTCTTCATGGCCCTGTACCTGCAGGTCGTCGAGGGCCGCTCACCGCTTGAGGCCGGCGTGCTGCTCCTGCCCGCCACGATCCCGATCCTGCTGCTCAACCCGGTCGGCACGCGCCTCGGCCAGCGCTTCGGCCCGTGGCTGCCGACCGCCGCCGGCATGGCGCTGCTCGTCGCCGCCTGCGCCCTGATGCTCGACCTGAGCGGCTCGTACGCCCAGTTGATCGCGCCGTTCCTGCTGCTCGGCGCGGGCATCGGCCTGCAGATCACGCCCTGCGCCGCCGTCGCGGTCGAGGATCCCGACGGGGCCGGCGAGGGCGTCGCCTCCGGCGTCTACAAGGCGTCGAGCATGATCGGCGGGTCGCTCGGCGTGGCGGTCGGCACGGCGATCTTCCAGACGCGCGCCCGCTACGAGCTCGAGCAGCTGCTCGACATCCGCGACCCGGCCGACCGGCTGATCTCGTCGTTCATCGACGTCCTCACCGGCAGCGAGAGCGTCGGCGACCTCGACGTGCCGGCCGGCGTCGACGCGGGTGCCGTCGTGACGAAGGCGTTCGACGTCGCGGTCGCGTACGCGATGCTGCCGTCGCTGCTCTTCGCGGTGATCGGCGTCGGCCTCGCCGTGCTGCTTCTGCGCGACCGCGAGTCGCCGCCGTCCTGAGCGTCGCTACCGGACGGTGAACGAGCCCTTCATCGTCGGGTGCGGGGTGCAGACGTACGTGTAGGTGCCCTTCCTGAGGGTGATGGTGGCGGAGCGCCGGCCGACGAAGTTGAGGCCGGTGATCTCGCGGTCGACGCCCGGGCCCCGCAGCACGAAGTTGTGCATCGTCGCCTTGTCGTCCACGGTGATCCGGTAGCGGCCCGGCTTCAGCCTCTTGACCTTCTTGCCGTTCTGCGTGAGGGTGATCGTGAAGCCGGGGCCGACCGTGCCCTTGAGCTTGGTCTGGGCGGTCGCGGGGGCGGTCGTGGCGGTGGCGGCGAGGGCGAGGACGGCCGCGGCCGTCGCGATGCGGCGAAGGTTCATGCCGGGCTCTTCGCGGCCCGCGTGGCCGCGGCCCGCGGTCTCAGCGGGACCAGCGCCGCGCCAGCCGGTCGAGGCCGATCAGGAGGAAGCAGATCCCGATCCCGATCAGCAGGATCGCGGCGGTGTTGACGAGCGCCCTCGGGTAGCCGAGCTCGACGACGTTGATGAAGCCGTACGGGTAGGCGTCGATGACCGCGCCACGCGCGTAGGTGACGGCGAGCCAGATGACCGGGATCACGAGCGCGGCCGGGATCAGTCGGCGCTCGAGCCAGTCGCGCGGGCCGAAGACGGCGAACACGATGACGGCGAGGGGCGGCGTGACGTAGTGCTGGAGCGCGTTGGCCAGCCACTCCCAGCCCGCCATCGGCGGCGCGGACGGCGCGAGGACGACCGCGTAGACGATGCCGGTCACGGAGATCATCAGGAGCGCGTCGAGGAGCAGCACGCGCAGGCCCCGGCCGGGCTCGCCGTGGCGCAGCGCGAGGATCGCGAACACGATCACGACGAGGATCAGGCTCCAGTGCGTGAAGTAGGCGAACCAGTCGGCGAGCCGGCCCGCCGTGTCGCCCTCGCCGAACAGCCCCGGGTCGGCCGGCGGGAAGCTGCCCGGGTCGGTGATCGTCAGGGTCAGCGAGATCGCCATCCCGGCGATGCCGGCGAGGGCGACCGCGGCGAACGCGGCGCGGGCGAGGGGGGAGGGGGCCATAGCGGGATTCTCCGCGCCGGCTCGACCCGCAGCCGGCGGCTCAGGCGGGTTCGGGCGCCGGCTCGCGCGGGCGGACGAGGCGCAGCACCTCGCAGGCCCCGGCCACCCACCAGGCGGCCATGAACGAGACGCACCAGATGCAGACGTTGCCGTCGAAGTGGGCCTGCTCGACGTAGCGCAGGTAGATCGTGAAGATCGCCCCGACGAGGAACAGGGCGACGCTGATGGCGCGCGCGGGCTGGGCGCGCCACGGCGTCAGCACGAGCAGCACGGAGGCCGCGGCGAGGCCGATGTAGGCCAGCGGCACGCCGGCGACGTAGCCCCACTGCGAGTAGAGGGCCGCCGCGCAGCCGCCGCCGGCCGTGCACGGCGGGATCTGGTTCTGGGCCTTCATCCAGGTCAGGTAGCCCGCGACGGCGATCGCCGCGAGCAGGGCGAGGGCCTGGAGCGCGGTGAGGAGGCGGCGGTCGAGGGCCATTGCCCCTTAGGGTAGCGGCGCCCTCAGCTCAAATGCCGGACGCCGCTACAGTCCCCGCATGCGCATCCGTGCCGCGGTCCTCGAGGAGTTCGGCCAGCCGCTCGTCGTCCAGGAGGTGGACCTGGCCGAGCCGAAGGCGGGCGAGGTGCTGGTGCGCCTCGCGGCCTGCGGCGTCTGCCACACCGACCTCTACACGGCGTCGGGCGCCGACCCCACGGGCTACGCGCCGTGCGTGCTCGGGCACGAGGGCGCGGGCGTCGTGGAGGCGGTCGGCGAGGGCGTCACCCTGGTCGCGCCCGGCGACCACGTGATCACCCTGTTCGCGCCCGAGTGCGGGCAGTGCGTGCACTGCCTGAGCGCCCGCACGAACCGCTGCATCGCGATCCGCGACGAGCAGGGCCGCGGCTACCTGCCCGACGGCACCGCGCGCCTCTCGCGCGAGGGGCAGGAGCTGCGCCACTTCATGGGCACCTCGACGTTCGCCGAGTACACGGTGATGCCGGAGATCGCCCTGGCGAAGGTGTCGCCGGAGGCGCCGCTCGCCGGTTGTGCGCCGTTCGCCTGCGGCCTCTCGACGGGGATCGGCGCGGCGCTCTACACGGCGCAGGTCGAGCCCGGCTCGACCGTGGCGGTCTTCGGCTGCGGCCTCGTCGGCCTCGGCGCGGTGATCGGCGCGCGCCTCGCCGGCGCGGAGCGCATCATCGCGATCGACCTGGCCGAGAATCGCCTGCAGGACGCGCTGCATCATGGCGCGACCGAGACGCGCGTCGGCGGCCCCGACACCGTCGACTGGCTGAAGGAGCAGACGGATGGCTACGGCATCGACTA
>JAURLF010000099.1 GCA_030831375.1 Gaiellales bacterium
CAGCCAGATCGTGCCGGGGGCCACCCAGGCGAGGGTGACCAGCGGGGAACGACGCGGCCCGGAGGTGGCGTGCACGGCGACCGCGGAGCCGCCCGTCAGGGACTCGGCCTCTGCGACTTCGCGCTTTGCCTCCTCGAGCGCCGCGTGCTTGGCGTCGTCACTGCTCAAGGAGATGACCGTCCTCGATCGCCCAGGAGGCGGTGACGTCCTTGCCCTCGTAGGCGCGGATCTCGGAGTAGCGGTCCTCGTGCACCTTGGCCATGAACGGCTGCCCGCCCAGGTCGAGGTGCAGCTTGACCGAGTCGCCGAGGTACTCGGCGAAGTCGAGCCGGACCTTCACGCCGTTGACCGCGGGGGCCGCGTCGGTGGAGACCTTCACGGCGCTCGCGCGGATCGCCATCGAGGCGGGCTGGCCGGTGGTCCCGGTGCCCTGGACCTCGAGCGTGCCGTGCGGCGAGTCGATCACCACGTTGCCGCCGTTCGTGCCGGAGACCGTGCCGTGGAAGACGTTGTTGTCGCCCATGAACTTGGCGACGAACTCGTTGCGGGGATGGCGGGCGAGCTCCTCGGGGGTGCCGACCTGCTGGATGATCGCGTCGCCCATCACGACGATGCGGTCGGCCATCGACAGCGCCTCCTCCTGGTTGTGCGTCACGTGGATGAACGTGATGCCCAGCTCGCGCTGCAGGGCGCGCAGCTCGACGCGCATCTTCATCTGCAGCAGGCGGTCGAGGTCGCCGAGCGGCTCGTCGAGCAGGATCGCCTTCGGGCGCGTGACGAGCACGCGGGCGAGGGCGACGCGCTGCTGCTGGCCGCCCGAGAGCTCGCGCGGCTTGCGGTCGATCATCTTGGTCAGGCCCACGAGGTCGATCGCGGCCTTGGCCTGCGCCTCGCGCTCGACCTTGTCGACGCCCTGCATCTTGAGCCCGAAGGCCACGTTCTGCAGGACGGACTTGTGCGGGAACAGGGCGTAGTGCTGGAACACCGTGGTGATCGGGCGCTCCGCCGGCGAGACGCCGTTCATCAGCGCGCCATCGATCGTGATCGTGCCGCTCGAAGGGTCGTCATGCCCGCCGATCATGCGCAGCGTGGTCGTCTTCCCGCAGCCCGAGGGGCCGAGGAAGACGATGTACTCGCCGTTCTGCACGTGGAGGTTGACATCGGCTACGGCCGTGACGTCGCCGGGGAAGACCCGGAAGACGTCCTTCAGCACCAGCCCGTTCTGCTCGTCGGACACCCTGGTTACCGTCTTTCGCTTGGAGAGAGATGGAGGGGCGGCCGAAGCCGCCCCTCCGTTGTCGTGCTCGACAGGTGAACGCCTAGGCGCTCTTGAACTCCTGCCACTTCTGGGTCAGGTAGTCGGCCTCGTCCATGCGGGAGTTCCACACGGCGAAGTTGCCGCACCGATCCTCGTACGAGCCGCCGTCGCGGACCTCGCCCTCCATGATCGTCGGCTGGCCGAACGGATCGTTGAGGGTCGTGGTCGCCGCGGCGCCGTCGAGGTAGTAGCCCTGGTAGGCCTCGCCGTCGGGGAAGGCCCCGAGCCCCTCGTAGGAGGAGTTGATGACGGCGTTGTAGTAGCCCTGGGCGGCCATGATGCCGGCCGGCTCGGGCGTGTTCCACCAGTTCAGGTACGCCATCGCGGCGGCCTGCTTGGACGGGTCGTCGGCCACGTGCGAGAAGACCGAGTTGCCGCCGCCCCAGCCGCGGTAGCCCTCCGTCGGCGCGGCGTACCGCACCGGGAAGTCCTGCGCCTGGAGCAGGGAGACCGCCGGGGACCACATGGACTCGACGAGGACCTCGCCGGAGCTCATGAAGTTGACGGACTCGTCGAAGGTGGCCCAGAACCCGCGGAACCAGCCCTCCTTCTTCTTCGAGATCAGGAACGACATGATCTCGTCGATCTCCTCCTTCGTCATGTTGCCCTTGTCGACGAAGGTCATGACGCCGGCGGCCTCGGCGGCCATCGCCGCGTCCATCAGGCCGATCTCCGGGTCGTCGATGAGGGCGACCTTGCCCTTGACCTCGGGCGCGAACATGATGCCCCACGAGGTCTGCTCGCCCAGCTCCTTCTCGTTGTAGCCGAAGGAGTCGGAGTTGTGGTTGCCCGGGACCATGGTGATCATGTCCGTCTTGTTGCCCTCGCCGGCGAGCTCGGTGTTCGAGTTCGCGAAGAGCTTGCGGAACGGCGCGTCACCCTGGCCGGGGTTGTTCCCCTCCGCGAGCGCGCCGTCGCTGATCAGCGGCGAGATCTCGGAGAAGCGGGTCATCGACGAGGTCGGGATGGCCTGCAGGTTGCCCGAGGGCCAGATCTGGTCGAGCTGGTGGTAGTAGCCCGACATGATGTCGAACGAGTCCGGCTGGGTCAGCGCGAGCTGCGTGACCTCAGGCGTGGACTTGACCGTGAACTCGAGCGTGACGCCCGGGGTCGCGGCCTCGAAGGCGGCCTTGATCGGGTCGATCAGGTCGACGCCCAGACCGACGACGCGGAGCGTGCCCTGGTAGGGGGCGACCTCCTCGGCGGCGGTGGTCTCCTCGGCGGCGGCGGTGTCGGCGCCGGCGCTCGAGGTCGAGCCCGAGTCGTCGGAGCCGCCGCACGCGGCGAGCGCGCCCATGGCGGTCAGGCCGACGGCGCCCAGGCCGGCGTTCCTGACGAACTGGCGACGATTCATGCGGCGCATGTCGTCCGATTCCGGATTGCTCATCCGTTCCCCCCTGTTGGTCTCGTGCGGTCCGGCCGGACCGCAATGTCTCCTCTACCGGCGTGACCGCGGGCGCGGAAGTCACCGGTGAACAGAGGTTATAGGCGGGGCCGGACGGCGTGTCAAACCGGTGTGCCCGGTCATACAGCCAAAACCCGGACCCCTGCGTGGCCACGTCGTATGGCAGTATGGGCTGTCGGGTCGCGGCGACCCGCCAGCCCGGGGCGCGGTACGGTATCCGCCATGGCGACCCTCCTCATCCGCGGCGCGGTCCAGGGCGACGATCCGGCGCTCCCGGTCGGCGACATCCTCATCCGGGACGGCGTGATCGCCGAGCGCGGCCCGGGCCTCGAGGTCGACCCCGCGCCCGACGAGGAGCACGAGGAGCTCGACGCCGCGGGCCTCGTCGCGCTGCCCGGCGCGATCGACGCCCACGCCCGGATCGCCGATCCGCGCACGCCGCGGGCGCCCGCCGACGACCTCGGCTCCGGCACGATCGCGGCGGCCCGCGGCGGCGTGACCACGATCCTCGCACCCGTGGTGGCCACCGCGCCCGACACCCCGCCGATGGCCTTCGACGGGGCGCTGGTGCGCGGACAGGGCAACGTCTTCGTCGACTGGGGCCTGTACGCCGGCGTCGGCCGGCCCGACCCGGGCTCCGCCGACATGCTGCGCGGCCTCGCCGCCCGCGACGGCTTCGCCGGCGCCTATCTCGACCTCGACGCGGTCGACGAGGCGGCGACCGCCGGCCCCGGCGCGATCCTGCGCATCGCCGGTCTCGCCGACGTCCCGATCACGGTGCGCGCCGCGGGCCTCCGCGGGGCCGAGGCCGAGCACCGCCGGATCGGGGTCCTCGCGGACCTCGGCGCGCTGGCCGACGTGCGCCCGCACCTCGTGGGGGTGGCGACGGCCCGCGGGGCCGAGGCCCTCGATGGCGGCGTCACCGCCTCGACCACCGTGGCGAACCTCTGCCTCGACGGGCTGCCCGAGGGCGTGGCCGTGCGGCCGCCGCTCGGCGACGCGGACGACCGCGACGCGCTCTGGGCCGCGCTCGCCGACGGCCGCCTCGAGGGCGTCGTCTCGGATCACCGCTCCGAGCCCCTCAACGGGGCGGCCGGCTGGGTCGGGATCGCCGCCGTGGAGCTGCTCGTGCCGGCGCTCCTCACCCACGGGGTGGCCGCCGGGCGGATCGACCTGCCGACGCTCTGCGAGATCATCGCCGGACGGCCCGCCCGCCGGCTCGGCCTCGACGGCCGCAAGGGGTCGCTGGCCGTGGGCGCCGACGGCGACGTCCTGCTGGTCGACCCGGAGCGCACCTGGGTGGTCGAACCCGAGGGGCTCGAGGGTCGCGGCAAGGCCCCGGCCTGGCATGGGCGCGAGCTGACCGGCGCCGTCGTGCACGTCCTCTCGCGCGGCCAGCGGATCGTGGCCGACGGGGCGCCCCTGTTCCGGCCCGGGCGGGGCCGCCCGGCCTTCGCCGGGCGCGGCGCCTAGAGCGGCAGCTCGGGCTCGCCCGCCGTCCAGCCGCCGTCGACGGGCAGGACGACGCCCGTGATCAGGCTCGCCGCCGGCGAGGCGAGGAAGGCGATCACCCCGCCGATGTCCCTCGGCTGGCCGACGCGGCCGATCGGGATCCGGCGGATCGCGGCGGCATGCACCTCCGGGATCTCCAGCATCGGCGCCGCCATCGGCGTCCAGATGAAGGTCGGGCAGATCGCGTTGACGGTGACGCCGTGCTTGGCCCAGTCGATCGCGAGGCTGCGCGCCAGCGTGGCCACCGCGCCCTTCGACATCGAGTAGCCGGCCTGGCTCGGCAGGCTGACGAGGGCCGCCTGCGACGAGATCAGCACGATCGACCCGCGCCCGGCGGGGATCATCGAGCGCGACGCCGCCACGGCCCAGTGGAACGAGCCCTTGACGTTGACGTCCCAGAGGGTGTCGAGGTCGGCCTCCCTGACCTCCTCGGCGGTGACGTTCTCGGTCAGCACGCCGGCGCAGGTCGCGAGCGCGGTGATCGGGCCGAGCTCCGCGACCACCCGGTCGGCGCAGGCGTCGACCGCGGCCTTGTCGGAGACGTCGCAGCCGAGGGCGAGCGCGCGCCGGCCGAGCGCCTCGACCATCGCCGCGGTCTCGGCGCAGCGCTCGGGGTCGCGGTCGACCAGCGCCACGTCGGCGCCCTGCTGGGCGAGCGCGACGGCGGCGGCCTGGCCGATGCCCTGGGCGGCGCCGGTGACGACGGCGACGCCGTCGACGGCGAACGAGACGGTGTGGTCCTGCGGCATGGCGCTAGGCCTCCTTGGTGCGGGCGGCGTGGATCAGGCCCGAGTAGTCGAGCCCGCCCAGGCCCTCGGCCTGGGCCTCGTGGTAGATGGCGGTGACGGCGTCGAGCAGCGACGTGTCGAGGCCCGCATCGCGCGCGAAGGCCTCGGCGAGCTCGACATCCTTCGTCATCAGGTCGAGCGCGAACAGCGGCTCCCAGTCGCGGTTGGACGGGTGCGCGTCGTCGATCCCCGGGGCGGGATAGCGGGCGCGCAGGACGCGCGAGTCGCCGGTCGAGCGGGTCAGGATCTCGTACAGGACGGCGTCGTCGAGGCCGGCGCGCCGCGCCAGTGCGAGCGACAGGCAGAGCGCCGCCATGTGCGTGCCGGCGAGCAGGTTGTTGCAGAGCTTGGCCGCCTGGCCCGTGCCGTGGCCGCCCGTGCGCACCACGAAGCCCGACCAGGTCGCGGCCAGGGGCTCGACGCGGGCGCAGGCCGCCTCGTCGCCGCCCAGCATCGAGCTGAGCGTGCCCGCCTCGGCGCCGACGGGACCGCCTGAGAGCGGGCAGTCGACCACGTGCAGGCGCGGCTCGTGGCGCGCGGCGAGCGCCTGCGCGAGCGACGGCGGGCTGGTCGACACGTCGACGAGCAGCGCCCCGTCCGGCAGGGCGGACGCGGCCTCGTCGGCGAGCCGCTCGACCAGAGCCGGCGTGGGCAGGGACAGGAGGGCGGCCTCCGCCCCGGCGCAGGCCTCGGCCACCGAGGCCGCGCGCACGCAGCCCGCGGCCTCGGCCTCGGCGAGCGCGGCCTCGGAGACGTCGAAGGCGCGCACGCGATGGCCCGCGGCCGCCAGGTGGCGGACGAGGTGCCGGCCCATCGTGCCGACCCCGATGAAGGCGATCTCCGCCATCGCCGCGCTACTCGGACCCGACCGGGACGAACGGGCCCGCGCGGTGCACCAGCCCGGGCAGCTCCCGGCCCATCACGCCGGCCAGCCACTCGGACACCCCGATCAGGGCGTCGAGGTCGACGCCCGTCTCCACGCCCATGCCGTCGAGCATGTAGACGAGGTCCTCGGTCGCGATGTTGCCCGTCGCGCGCGGCGCGAACGGGCAGCCGCCGAGGCCGCCGATCGACGCGTCCAGGATCGTCGCGCCCGCCTCGACGCCGACGGCGGCGTTCGCGTAGCCCGTGTTGCGCGTGTTGTGCAGGTGCAGGCCGACCGGCACGGAGCCGATCGCGGCCAGGGTGCGCGGCACGAGGTCCATGACCTGCGTCGGCACGGCGACCCCGATCGTGTCCGCGAGGATCACCTCGTCGGCCCCCGCGTCGGCCGCGAGGCGCGCGTGCTCGACCACGAGGCCCGGGTCGACCGGGCCCTCGAACGGGCAGCCGAACGAGACGCCGAGGGTCATGGTGACCCGCCGGCCCGCGGCCTTCGCGCCGCGCACGAGGTCGCCGGCGATCTGCGTCGCCTCCTCGAGGGTCACGTTCTGGTTCTTGCGGCAGAAGGTCGTGGTCAGCGGATAGGCCACGTGGATCTCGTCCGCGTCCGCCGCGATCGCGTCGTCGAGGCCGCGGCCGTTGAGGACCAGCGCGGCGTAGATCACGCCGGGGCGGCGCTCGATCGACGCCATCACCTCGGCCGCGCCCGCCATCCGGGGAACCGCCTTCGGGTTCACGAAGGAGGTTGCCTCGATGCGCGGCAGGCCCGTGGTCGACAGGCGGTCGACGAGCTCGGCCCGCTGGGCGGGCTCGAGCTGGACGGGGTCGTTCTGGAGCCCGTCGCGCGGGCCGACGTCGCAGAGGGTGATGCGCATGGCGTCTCCGTTCGGGGAGTGCCGGCAGCATAGCCCCGACCGCTGGAAATCCCACGCCGGCAGGCGGTATTGTGACGCGCATGGTCACCGACGCCTTCGACCCCGCCCGTGTCGTCTCCGATCTCGAGGAGCTGCGCGCCCTGACGGGCGGCCCCGAGGGGGCCCGCCGGCTCGCCTGGACGGACGACTGGGTGAAGGCGCGCGACCTCCTGCGCGCGAAGCTCGCGGAGATCCCCGGCGTGACGGACGTCGAGATGGACGAGTGCGGCAACATCTGGGCGACCCTGCCCGGCGCGCGACCCGAGAGCGTCGTCGTCGGCAGCCACGTCGACGCGGTGCCCGCGGGGGGCTGGTTGGACGGCGTGCTGGGCGTGATGTCCGCGCTCGAGGTGCTGCGCGCCGCCGCCGCCTCCGGCACGCCGCCCTGCACCGTCAAGCTGGTCGACTGGGCCGACGAGGAGGGCGCGCGCTTCGGCCGCAGCCTGCTCGGCTCGTCCGCCTTCGCCGGCACCCTCGAGATCGAGGACGTCAAGCGGCTGACCGACCGGGACGGCATCACCCTCGACGAGGCGCTGAAGGCGATGGGCGTCGACCTCGACCGGTCGCACCTGGCCAAGCGCCGCATCGAGGACGTGCGCGCCTACCTCGAGCTGCACATCGAGCAGGGACCCGTGCTCGAGAGCGAGGGGCTGGCGGTCGGCGCCGTGCTCGGCACCGTCGGCGTCGAGCGCTACACGGTCACCTTCCGCGGGCAGGCCGCCCACGCGGGCTCGACGCCGATGCTGCACCGCAAGGACACCTTCGCCGCGGCTGCGCGCTTCGCGCTGCTCCTGCGCGACGTGGCGATCCGCCACGAGGGCGTCTCCACGGTCGGCAACGCCGTCTGCACGCCCGGCGTCGTCACCGCCGTCCCCGGCGTCACGGAGATCCTCGTCGACCAGCGCCACCTCGACGCCGACGTCCTCCGGGCGATGAACGACGACGCCCGTGCCGCGTCGGAGGAGGCCGCCGCCGAGTTCGGCTGCACCGTCCAGTGGGAGCCGCTCTGGCGGATCCCGCCGATCCCGTTCGACCCGGACCTGATCGCCGACGCCCGCGCCGCCGTCGAGGAGGTGACGGGCACGGACCGCGCGCTGCCGTCGGGCCCGCTCCACGACGCCGCCGAGATGGCGCGTCTGGTGCCGACCGTGATGCTCTTCGCCTCATCGACGAACGGGCTCTCGCACTGCGTCGAGGAGGACACGCCGATCGAGCACCTGCTGCTCGCCGCGCGCGCCTTCGGGATCGCCGCGGGCCGCGCGATCGAGCGGGTCGGCGCAGGCTAGGCGCGGACGGCCGCAGCCGTCCGCGCCCGCCGCTCAGCCCTTCGCGAACTGCGGGATGATCTGCTCGCCGTAGACGTCGATCGTGCGCTCGCGGTCGCCGGCCATCAGGTAGATGTTGTAGTGCTTGACGCCGATCGCCTCGAGCTCCTTGAGCTTGGCGACGTGCTGCTCGACCGAGCCGAGGATCGAGAAGCGGTCCGCGGTCTCGTCGTCGACGAACTCGCCGTGGGCGGCGCCCTCGCGCGAGTGGTCGTCGTAGTTGTAGAACTCGCGCCGGTCCATGTACGACGTCAGGGCCTCGGGCAGCTCGGACTTGTCGTAGCGCTGCAGCAGGTCGAAGACGTGGTTCGAGACCATCGCCGGGAACCAGCGGCTCGCGTCGCGGGCCGCCGCCATGTCGTCCATCAGGACGGCCGGGGCGCACACGATCGGCTCGAGCAGGTCCGGGTCGCGCCCGGCCTCCTCGGCGGCCGCGCGGGCCAGGCCCATGATCCACTGGATGATCTCGGGGTCGGCGAGCTGGATGATCACGCCGTCGGCGTGCCGGCCCGCGACCGCCAAGGCGCGCGGTCCGTAGCCGGCCAGGTAGAACGGGATCTCCGGCTGGTCCTTGGCCCACTCGAGCTGCAGCTCCTTGCCGTTCCACTCGGCCTTGCGGCCGTTCATCAGCTCCTTCATCATCGCCGTCGCCTGCTCGTACTCGGCGATCTTGACCGGCTGCAGGCCGATGTAGCGGCGCGCGGAGTCGCCGCGGCCGATCCCGAAGACCATCCGGCCGTTCGAGATGTCCTGCAGGGTGGCGTGGGCCGACGCGGTCACGGTGGGCTCGCGCGTGCCCGGGTTGGTCACGCACATGCCGAGCTTGATGCGCTCGGTGGCGAGCGCCGCGGCGGTCAGGAGCGGGTACGGGTCCTGCCAGAGCACGTGGCTGTCGTAGGTCCAGCCGATCTCGAAGCCGGCGTCCTCGGCCTGCTTGAACAGGCGGACGAGGTCGCTGTAGGGCGGGTCGGGGAGG
>JAURLF010000013.1 GCA_030831375.1 Gaiellales bacterium
AGCTGGCGCGCGGCGCGCGCCGCGTCACCCGCGTGCGCGAAGGCGAGCACGACGCGCAGATCGCGCGACGCGAGGCCGGCGAGCGCGGTCTCGACCTCGCTGAGGCCGCGCGCGGCGAGGGCCGGCGGGTGCCCCTCGAAGGCGACGGGCTGACCCGCGGGAAGCGTCTCGAGGCGGTGCGCGCCCTCCAGCGTCTCGGCGAGCTGCTCGTGTGTGAGGTAGGCACGCCGAGCCGGCCCGGCGATCTCGTCGATCCGCTCGCGGCCCGCTGCGAGTGCGCCCGGCGGGTCCCAGACGACCAGCGCCCCGGCGCCGATCAGCTCGGGTGCGAGCGGCACCAGACCCTCGGGCAGGTGCGGGCCCTCGTCGCCCAGGCGCTCGGCCACGTCGCCCTCGTCGCCGTCGCGCGCCGGATGCGCGACGAGCGCGTCGAGGGCGCGCAGCGACCGCTGCGTCAGGGTCGAGAAGGCGGAGACGCGCTCGACCTCGTCGCCGAACAGCTCCACGCGGACCGGCTCTCGGCCGGTCGTCGGGTAGACGTCGACGACGTCGCCGCGGACGCCGACCTGGCCGCGCTCGTCGACCTGGCCGTCGACCCGCTCGTAGCCCATCGCCACGAGCCGCCCGACGAGCGCGTCGCGGTCGATCGCGTCGCCCGCAGCGATCCGCAGCGACGCGGGGCGGGTCGCGCGCCCGGGCAGGCGCTCGACCAGCGCGTCGGCCGACACGGCCACGATGCCGCCGTCGGCGAGCACGCCGAGGGCGTGCGCGCGCTCGCCGACGAGGTGCGGCGCCGGGTCGAGGCCGGAGCCCCAGTCGACACCGCGGTGCGGCAGATACGCGACGGGCGTGCCGGGGGCGAAGGCGCGGACCGCGTCGGCGAGCTCGCGCGCGCGGTCGTCGTCGGCGACCACGAGGGACAGGGCCGGGCGCTCCGCTTCGGCGCGGGCGGCGTGCAGCGCGGCCGCGACGAGCGGCAGCACGGCCTCGGCGCAGCGCGCCGCGACGGGCGCCGTCGACCCGAGCCGCGTCGCGATCTGCCGGACGTCGTCGGCGTCGGCGAACGCCGCCGTGACGGCGTCGAGGCCGCCGATCTCGGCCGGCGGCGGGCCCGTGGTATCGTCGTCGTCTTCCATCGACCGGCGCCCGAAGCCTACGACCTGACCCCGGACCCGGGAGGCACGCATGCCCCGCACGACCGACGAGCTGATCGCGGAGCTCTGCGACTACCTGCGGATCCCGTCGATCTCGTCGGGCGACGGCGACCCCGACGACATCGCCCGCGCGGCCGATTGGGTCGCGGGCCGGATCCGCGCCGCGGGCGGCACGGCCGAGGTGCTGCCGACCGCGGCCAACCCGCTTGTGGTCGGGGCGGTCCCGGCCTCGCGCGAGCCCGCGCCGCGCGTGCTCCTGTACGGCCACTACGACGTGCAGACCGTGGCGCCGCTCGACGCCTGGACAACGCCCCCGTTCGAGCCGGAGCTCCGCGACGGCGCGGTCTACGCACGTGGCGCCTCCGACGACAAGGGCAACTTCCATGCCCTGCTCGCGGGCGCCGCCGACCTCGCGGCCGACGGGTCCCTCCCCGTCCACCTGACCGTGGTCCTCGACGGCGAGGAGGAGATCGGCGGGCACTCCGTGATCGACTGGATCGCCGAGCAGCCCGACGGCGCCTTCGACGCGGCGGTCGTCTTCGACGCCGGCTTCGTGGAGCCGGGACGCCCGGCGATCGAGATCGGCGTGCGGGGCGTGATCACCGGCACCGTCACCGTGCGCACCGGCGAGCGCGACGCCCACTCCGGCCTCTACGGCGGCGCCGCGCTCAACGCCGCGCACGTCCTCAGCCGGCTGATCGCCGACCTCGAGCCCGGCCCGGACGGCCGGCTGCACGAGTCCCTGATGGCCGGCGTGGAGCCGCCCGCCCCGGCCGAGGTCGAGACGTGGGCGACCCTGCCCGACCCGGCGGGCGAGCTCGCGATCGCCGGCATCGCCGCGCAGGGCCCGCAGGCCCTCGCCGACTACTACCTGCGCACCACGGCGCTGCCCACCTTCGACGTCAACGCGATCACCTGCCGCGACGCGGGCGCGAACCGCACGATCGTGCCGGCCGAGGCGACCGCGGCGATCTCGTTCCGGCTCGTCGGCGGGCAGGACTCGCTGCGCGTCTGGGAGGCCGTGCAGGCGCTCCTGCGCGAGCGGGCGCCGGCCGGCGCCGAGCTCGAGTTCGCGCTGCGCGGCCGCTCCGACGGGGCCGCCTTCGACCCGGACCTGCCGGCCGTGCGCCTCGCCCGCGCCGCGGTCGAGGAGGCCACGGGAATGCCGTGCGCCGTGACGCGCTCCGGCGGGGCGATCCCGCTCGTGACCGCCCTGGCCGGCAAGGGCGTGCCGACGGTGCTGACCGGCTGCGCCCTGCCGAACGACCGCATCCACGCCCCCGACGAGCATCTCCGGGTCGAGCAGTACGCGCTCGGGGTGGCGATGGCCCGGGCGATCCTGACCGCCTTCGGCGCGCTCCCGGCGCACGGGGCCTGAGCCGCACCGGGACCCGCCCGCTCCGCGCTGCTAGCGTCACGGTCGAATGCGGGTCTGAGGAGGGGTCGGATGGAATCGGTGCAGCTCGAGCTCCTGACCACACGGGAGTTCCTGGCGGCGGGCTTCACGGCGGCGATCGTGCCGATGGGCGCCTGCGAGAGCCACGGCGACCACATGCCACTGGGCACGGACGGGCTCGCCTCGCACGCGCTGGCCGTGCGCATCGCCGAGCAG
>JAURLF010000100.1 GCA_030831375.1 Gaiellales bacterium
GAGCCGCCCGTCCGGGCGGCGCGCGGCGAGGCCGAGGGCCTCGAGCCGCGCCGCCGCGACCCGAAAGCCCCCCTCCGAGAGCCCGGCGCGGCGGGCGAGCACCGCGTCGGAGGCCTCCTCGCGACGCAGGCAGGCGAGCAGCCGCCGCGCATCCGGGGCGAGCGCCGGGTCGTCCGCGCGGGTCCGGCCCGGGTCGAGGCCGAGCGCCACGAGCACGTCGGCCGCGCCCGCGCACGGGTGCGCGCCGTCACGCAGGAGCGCGAGCGTGCCGGCCGCCGTGCGCTGCCAGGGGGCGCCGGGCACCGCGAGCACGTCACGGCCGAGCTCGAGGGCGAGCCGCGCCGTGATCAGCGCCCCGCTGCGCGCCTGCGCCTCCACGACGACGACGCATTGCGCGAGGGCGGCCACGATGCGGTTGCGCTCCGGGAAGCGGAACGGCGCGGGCGGCGTGCCCGGCGCGTACTCCGACAGGACGACGCCCTCCCGGGCGATCACCGCCGCCAGGTGCGCCGTCGCCTGCGGGTAGTCACGGTCGACGCCGCAGCCGAGCACGGCCGCGGTGCGGCCCCCGCGGGCCAGCGACCCCGCGTGGGCCGCGGCGTCGATGCCGCGCGCGAGGCCGGAGACGACGGCCACGCCTGCGCCGGCGAGTTCCGCGGCGAGCCGATGCGCGAAGGCACGCCCCTCGGGCGTCGCCTGACGCGCCCCGACGACCGCCACGACGGGGTCCGCGAGGAGCACGCCGAGGCGCGCCGCCGAGGCGGGTGGGCGCAGGTGCAGCGCCCCGGGGGGGCGCTCGAGGTCACGCAGGCGGTCGGGGTAGGCATCGTCGGCGGGGGTGAGCATGGCGCGAGCATCGTGCCGCGTGCCCGCAGCGGTCCCGCTCGCGGCCGCCCGGCGCCGCACGCAGGCGCGCCGGATGCGCGCCGATCCGCGCGGGCGGCCGTCGGCGGCGCTACGCGGCCCGGCTGATCGGCGCGAACGAGCGCCGGTGCGCGGCGCACGGCCCGAGCTGCGCGATCGCCGCGCGATGGCGCGCCGTCCCGTAGCCGGCGTGCTCGGCGAAGCCGTAGCCGGGCGCCGCGGCGTCGAGCCGCTCCATCACGCGATCACGCGTCGTCTTCGCAATGACGGACGCCGCGGCGATCGCGGCGCTCGTGGCGTCGCCCTTGACCAGCGCCCGGTGCGGCCGCCCCTGCATCGGCAGGGCGAAGCCGTCGACGAGGAGCACGGCGTCGGGCGGCGCCGCCAGCCCGTCGAGGGCGCGGCTGAGCGCGGTCAGGTTGGCGGCCTGAATGCCGATCTCGTCGATCGCGGCCGCGGCGACCACGCAGACGGCGACGGCCTCGGCGACAGCCCGCACCTCCTGCTCGAGCTCGTCGCGGAGCGCGGGCCGCAGGCGCTTCGAGTCGTCGAGCCGCTCGAGCCGCTCGAGCCCGGCCGCACCGGGGCGCAGGAGCACGGCGGCCGCCACCAGCGGCCCGGCCAGCGCGCCGCGGCCGGCCTCGTCCGCGCCGGCCACCAGCACGGGTCCGAGCGCGCGGTCGTGCTCGATCAGGGCGCGCCCGGCGGGTGCGGCTCTGCGGACTCTCGCCATGCGGCGAGCGTACCCGGCGGGGCGGCTACAGCAGCGCGAGCCGGGACAGCGGCGACACGACCGCGATCACGCGCCCGTCGATCGCCTCGACCGGGACCGCGCCATACACGCGCGAGTCGATCAGGCCCGCCTCGCGGTCGTCCGACATCACCCAGTAGGTGCCCTCCGGGATCTCGATCGGCCCGAAGTCGGGCGTCGGCGTGCGCAGATACGCGATCTCCGACGGGTTCACGCAGCCGTCCTCCTCCTGCAGGCCCACGGCCGCGTCAGGCAGGCGCTCGCATAGGTACAGCGCACCGCCGATCGCGCCCACGACCTGCCCACCGACGCCGACGATCCGCCCCACTCCGGCGATCTCGCCCGCACCGCCGAGCGCCTCGTCGACGCCCGGGAAGGCGTCCACGACCACGACGTCCCCCACGGCCGGCATCAGCATCCAGTCCGGTGCGATCAGCACCCGGTCGCCGGCCAGCACCCGCTCGCCCATCTCGGCGCGCGGCACGTCGACGCCGCGCGGCCCGTACGCGAGGGCGGCAGGCAGCGCCAGCCCCGCGATCGCGAAGCCGCCGATCAGCGCCAGCAGGGCGTACGCCTGGGCCCACGGCATCTCCCCGTCGGGCACCTTGCGGATCGCGCGCCGCCGCACCAGCGCCGTCAGGGACCCCCCGAGCGGCCCAAGCCCCGCCGCCACGAGGCCGGCGAGGACGCCCTGATGGCCGCGCAGCGCGCCGTCGAGGACCGCCGCGGCGGCCCACACGGCCCAGAGGACGGCGGCGGGCCAGACCAGCCACGGCCAGACGACCGCCAGCACGAACAGGATCACGACCAGGATCAGCGCCCAGACGGGGCGCGGCCAGCGCGCGAGGCCCGCGACGCGCAGGCCGCGCGGGGGGCGCATCAGGCGGTTGCGGCGCTGGCGGAAGGCATCGCTCGTCTCCGCCATCGGATCACCAGATCGAGACGCGGCTCGGCGGCCAGTACGACATGAACGCGAGGCCGATCATCTGGTCGCGGGTGATCGGCCCCCAGTTGCGCGAGTCGTCGGAGTCCGCGCGATTGTCGCCCATCATGAAGTAGCGGTCTGCCGGGATGCGGACCGGGCCGAAATCGTCCTGCGGGCTCGACACGAACGGCTCGGCGAGGAAGCGGCAGCCGGCGGTCTCCTCGATCGCGAGCCCCTCCTGGGGGCCGTCGCCGGTGCACACGTAGGTCTCGCCGCCGACCGCGCCGATCACCTCGCCCGGCATCCCCACCAGGCGCTTCACGAACGTCTCGTCGGAGGCCGTCTCGGCGTCGTAGACGTCGGCGCCCTCGCCGTTCGGGTGGAAGACGATGATCTGGTCGCGCTTCGGGTCATCGAAGCGGTACGTGAAGCGCGCGGCGATGATCCGCTCGCCGATTGCGATCGTCGGCTCCATCGAGCCCGACGGCACGCGGTACGGCTTGACGATGAAGGCCTGAACGAGGTACGCGATGCCGACCGCGATCGCGACCGTGATGACCAGGTCGACGACCGGGTGCTTGCGGAAGTCGTTCAGGCGGCCCACAGGCTCATCCTACGAGGCGGGGCGCGGAGACCCGGTGCCTACTGGATCTTCTCGCGGACGCGCGCCTTCTTGCCGACCTTGTCGCGCAGGTAGTACAGCTTCGCGCGGCGGACGTCGCCGATCGCCCCGACCTCGATCTTGTCGATCTTCGGGGAGTGCAGCGGGAAGGTGCGCTCCACGCCGACGCCGAAGGACTGCTTGCGGACCGTGAAGGTCTCGCGCATCCCGGCGCCCTGGCGCTTGATGACGGCGCCCTCGAAGACCTGCACGCGCTGGCGATTGCCCTCGATCACGCGGAAGTGCACCTTGACGGTGTCGCCGGCCTTGAACGCCGGCACCTCGCGCATCTGCGCCTGCTCGATCTCCTGGACGATGTTCATCTCGGAGCGGGATCCTAGCCCAGATCGGGCTCAGACCCCGCAGGTTCCCCGGCGAGGCGCTCGGACTGGGCGCGGCGCCACGCCGCGATGGCACCGTGGTCGCCCGAGCGCAGGATCTCCGGCACCTCCCAACCCCGGAAGGAGGCCGGGCGCGTGTAGTGCGGGTACTCCGGAAGGCCGTCCAGGGCGGGCGCGAAGGACTCCTCCTCCGCGGACTCCTCGTCGCCGAGCGCACCCGGCAGGTGCCGCGCGACGGCGTCGACGACGACCATCGCGGCGGCCTCCCCGCCGGCGAGCACGTAGGGCCCGAGCGACAGCGCCTCGGTCGCCACGTGGTCGAGCACACGCTGGTCGAAGCCCTCGTAGCGCCCGCATAGGAGCGTCACCGCCTCCGCACCGGCGAGCTCGCGCGCGTACGCGTCGTCGAAGCGGCGGCCGCGCGCGTCGAGCGCGATCACGCGGCGGCGCGCGCGCACCGCGTCGAGGGGCGCCCCGTGCACCCCCTCGACGGCGGCCACGGTGGTGTCGACGCGCAGGACCATCCCCGCCCCGCCGCCGTACGGCGTGTCGTCGACGGCGTGGTGCGGCAGGTCGCTGAAGGGGCGCATGTCGTGCACGCCCAGCGCGAGCTCGCCGGACCCGATCGCGTTGCGCACGTGGCGCTCCTCGCCGAGCCACGCGAACCAGCCGGGGAACAGCGTCAGGATGTCGAGCTCGAGGGGCACGCCGGGATTGTCGCCCCTACTCGACCGCCACGGGGTCGTACCCCGCGTCGAGCGTCATCCTGCGGCCGGCGATGTCGACCTCC
>JAURLF010000002.1 GCA_030831375.1 Gaiellales bacterium
GAAGCCCGCGTCGATGAAGATGCGGTCGAGGCCCTCGCGCTCGGCCTGCGCCTTCACCTGCATCGAGCCGGGCACGACCATCGCCTGCACGCCGGAGGCGACCCGGCGGCCCTCGACGACGCGGGCGGCGGCGCGCAGGTCCTCGATCCGGCTGTTCGTGCACGAGCCGAGGAAGACGCGGTCGATCGCCACGTCCTGCAGCGCCATGCCGGCCTTCAGGTCCATGTACTGCAGGGCGCGCTCCTCGTCGGGCGTCGTCGGCTCCGGCACGGTGCCCGTGATCGGGGCGACCTGGCCCGGGTTCGTGCCCCACGAGACCTGCGGCGCGAGCGCCGCCACGTCGACGACCTCGACGCGGTCGTACTCGGCGTCCGGGTCGGAGGCCAGCTCGCGCCACTCGGCGACGGCGGCGTCGTAGTCGGCCGGCACGCCGGGGCGGCCCTCGAGGTACGCGAACGTCGTGTCGTCGGGGGCGACGTAGCCGGCGCGGGCGCCGCCCTCGATCGACATGTTGCAGATCGTCATGCGGCCCTCCATCGAGAGCGCCTCGATCGCGGGGCCGGCGTACTCGATCACGTACCCCTGCCCGCCGGCCGCCGTGATCTGGCCGATCAGGCCGAGGATGTAGTCCTTCGGGGCGACGCCGCGGCCCGGCTCGCCCTCGAAGCGGGCCAGCAGCTTCCTGGCCTTCTGCTGGGGCAGGGTCTGCGTGGCGAGCACGTGCTCGACCTCCGACGTGCCGATGCCGAAGGCGAGCGCGCCGAAGGCGCCGTGCGTGGCGGTGTGCGAGTCGCCGCAGACGATCGTCATGCCGGGCTGCGTGACGCCGAGCTCGGGGCCGATCACGTGCACGATGCCCTGCCGCTTGTGGCCCCACGGGTAGAAGACGAGGCCGTGCTCCTCCACGTTGGCGGTCAGCGTGTCGAGCTGCTGCTTCGAGACAGGGTCGGAGATCCCGTCCGCGAGCGCGCTCGTCGGCGTGTTGTGGTCCGCGGTCGCGAGGGTGCGGTCGGGGCGGCGCACGCCGCGCCCCGCGAGGCGCAGGCCCTCGAACGCCTGCGGCGTCGTGACCTCGTGGATCAGGTGCAGGTCGATGAAGAGCAGGTCCCCGTCGATGACGTGGGCGTCCCAGATCTTCTCGTAGGTCGTGCGTCCCATCCGCTGCTCCTTCGGGGGTCCCGAAGCGGAACGCTACCACCGGCGAGGTCGTATCCTGCCGGTATGGCGGACGACGAGCAGCGCTCCCTGGTCCGCCGCTGGGAGGACCTCGAGTTCGGGGTCCAGCTGGCGGTCGCGTATCCGGTGCTGCTGGTCGTCATCTCGTTCCTGCACTGGACGGCGCTCGCCCAGCCCCCGGGGCGCAGCGTCATCTACGGGCTCTTCTGGGCCCTGCCCGCCACGTTCCTCGTCGCCGTCGCGTCGCAGAACGAGCGGCGCAAGCGGCGTGAGCGCGAGCGCGCCGAGCAGGGCCCCGACGCGTGAGCGCGGTCCCCGCCGGGCCGCCGGTCCCCGAGCAGCCGGCCAGCGAGCGGCGCATGCGGCTGACCCTGTTCGCGATGTGCTTCGCGCTGTTCATGATCATGCTCGACAACACCGTCGTGAACGTCGCGCTGCCGACGATCCAGGAGGACCTCGATCCCTCGATCAGCGGCCTGCAGTGGACGATCAACGCGTACGTGCTCGTGTTCGCGGCGCTGATCCTGCTCGGCGGCAAGCTCGGCGACCGCTTCGGGCGCAAGCGCATGTTCCTCGTCGGCGTCGTCCTGTTCGGGGTCTGCTCCGTGCTGTGCGCGCTCGCGCAGAGCGACGGCCAGCTGATCGCCGCCCGCGCCCTGCAGGGCACCGGCGCCGCGCTGATGAACCCGCTGTCCCTCTCGATCCTCGTCGCGACGTTCCCGCGCGAGCGCCTCGCGGGCGCGATCGGGATGTGGGCGGGCATCAGCGGCCTCGGCCTCGCCATCGGCCCGCTCGTCGGCGGCCTGCTCGTCGACAGCGTGGGCTGGGCGGCCGTCTTCTGGATCAACGTGCCGATCTCCGTGGTCGCCTTCGCGGTCGCCCTCTACGCCGTGCGCGAGTCGCGCGACCCGACCGTGCGGAGCCTCGACGTCGTCGGAACCGTGATCGTCACCGCCGGGCTGTTCCTGCTCACGTACGGGGTGATCCGCTCGAACGACGCCCCGTGGGTGTCGTGGGACGTGCTCGGCCTGATCGCGCTCGCGCTCGGCCTGCTCGCCGCCTTCTGCGCGTGGGAGTCGCGCCAGGAGCAGCCGATGGTGCCGCTCGGCTTCTTCCGCAGCCGCGCCTTCTCGACGTCGATCGCCGTCGCCGTCCTCGTCGGCTTCGGCCTGTTCGGGTCGATCTACGTGGTCACCCTGTACATGCAGAACATCCAGGGCTACAGCGCCGTCGGCGCGGGCCTCAGGACGCTGCCCCTGACCCTCGTGGTGCTGCTCGTCTCGCCACTGGCCGGCAAGCTCAACGCGCGCTTCGGCTCGGCGCGGCTGATGCTGGCCGGGATGGCCCTCGCGGCGGTCGCGATGGCGGGCCTGACGCTGACGGGGGTCGACAGCTCGTACAACCTGATGTGGCCCTTCTACGTGCTGCTCGGCGGCGGGCTCGCGCTGACGATGCCCGCGATGAGCGCGGCGGCGATGGGGGCGATCGACCCCCGCAAGGCCGGCATCGGCTCGGGCGTCCTGAACGCGTCGCGTCAGGTCGGCGGCGCGCTCGGCATCGCCGTGCTCGGCTCGGTGGCGGCCGCCGTCACCGCGAGCCGCTGGGCCGACGACACGGGCCGCGTCGGCGGCGTGCTCGCCGACAACGCGGACCGGCTGCTGCCGCTCGTCGAGGGCGCGCAGGCCGCGGCGATCCGCCAGCTCGCCGGCGAGCGCGTCTGGCTGCTCGCCGCGGAGGCGTGGCTGAGCGGCTTCCACATGGCGCTCTGGCTCGGCTGCGGCCTGATGGTCCTCGCCATCGCGGTGATCCTGATCGGCTTCCGCGGGCTCGGCCCGCGGCCGGCCGTGCAGCCGGACGACTCGGACGCGCTGTCGAGGGCGGTCGAGCTCTAGCGGCTCAGTAGAGCGCCGAGGCCAGCCGCTTGCGGTAGGTGATGACGATCGGGTCGTCCACCGGCCGCTGGGCGAAGATCCCGACCATCACGCGCCGCACGAGATCCTTGCGCTCGTCGCTGGCGCCGGGCAGGAGGTCGATCATCGTCTGCAGGGCGCCCTCGGGGTCCGCGGCGAGCCGCTCGAGGGCGGTCGTGATGTCGGGCGCGAGCGCGGGATCGAGCAGCACCTCCGCGCAGGCCAGCAGCCCGTCGGCGTGCGCGTGGTGGCTGACCGGGGTGAGCACCGCGATCGCGTCGGCGGCGTCGCCGCGGGCGAGCAGGATGTGCGACAGCGCGACGGCGGCGTCGAGGTTCTGA
>JAURLF010000101.1 GCA_030831375.1 Gaiellales bacterium
CGGGTCATGGCTCCCATGCTACGGTTCCGCCGCGTTGCGGTCACCCACCGCACCCGAATCCCATGCCGCAGAAGACCCTCAGCGCCAAGCCCGCCGACGTCCAGCACGGCTGGCTGATCGTCGACGCCGACGGCGAGGTCCTCGGCCGGCTCGCGACCCGGATCGCGGACGCGCTGCGCGGCAAGGGCAAGACGAATTTCACGCCGCACGTCGACACCGGCGACTACGTCGTCGTGATCAACTGCGATCGCGTGCGCGTGACGGGCAACAAGCCCGAGCAGAAGATCTACTACCGGCACTCCGGCTACCCGGGCGGCCTGCGCCAGCGCACCTTCAACGAGCAGATGGAGCGCGACTCGACCGAGGTCGTGCGCCACGCCGTCAAGGGCATGCTGCCGAAGAGCAAGCTCGGCGCGGCGCAGCTGCGCAAGCTGAAGCTGTACGCCGGCGCCGACCATCCGCACGAGGCCCAGCAGCCGCAGCCGCTGCCGTAGGGGGATTGACGACGTGAGCGATCAGGCCATGTACCGCGCGACCGGCAAGCGCAAGACCTCCGTGGCTCGGGTGATCCTGCGCCCGGGCAGCGGGCAGGTCACCTGCAACGGCCGCCCGGCCGAACAGTACTTCGACCGCGGACCGCTGCGCAGCCTCGCGCTGAGCCCGCTCGAGGCCGTCGGCCTCGCGGACCGCTTCGACGTGTCGGTGCGCCTGCACGGCGGCGGCATCAGCGGGCAGGCCGGCGCGACGCGCCACGGCATCGCCCGCGCCCTCGTCGAGGCCGACCCGAACCTGCGCGGCGAGCTCAAGCGCGCCGGCTTCCTCGCGCGCGACGCGCGTGCCGTCGAGCGCAAGAAGGCGGGCCTGAAGAAGGCCCGCAAGCGCCCGCAGTTCTCGAAGCGCTAAGGCGGCCGGCGCTGGCCCGCGCCCTGTTCGGCACCGACGGCATCCGCGGCCTGGCGAACGACGCCCTGTCCGCGGACCTCGCGCTGCGCGTGGGCCGGGCGGCCACGCTGCGCGTCGGCGGCCGGCCGACGATCCTGCTGGGCCGCGACACGCGTCGCTCGGGCCCCATGCTCGAGGACGCGCTCGCCGCCGGTATCGCCTCCGCCGGCGGCCGTGCCGTGCGGCTCGGCGTGGTGCCCACGCCAGCCGTTGCGTGGGCCGTGCGCGAGCACGCCGCTGACGCCGGCATCGTCGTGTCGGCCTCGCACAACCCCTACCCGGACAACGGCATCAAGCTGTTCGGCCCCGACGGGCACAAGCTGCTCGACGAGGCCGAGGAGGCGGTGGAGGCGCTGCTCGACCATGCGGGGCCATCCCCGACCGGTGCCGACGTCGGCTGGAGCGAGGACGCGGGGGGCACCGCCGCCGCCTACGCGGCGTGGGTGGCACAGCGGGCCGGGGTCTCTCTCGACGGGTTGCGCATCGTCGTCGACTGCGCGCACGGCGCCGCATCGAGCGTCGCGCCTGAGCTGTTCCGGCTGCTCGGCGCGGACGCGGTGCTCGTCGGCTGCGCCCCCGACGGCGTCAACATCAACGTCGAGTGCGGCTCCACGCACCTCGACCACGTCGCGGCCCAGACCCGCGCGCACGGCGCCGCGCTCGGGATCGCCTTCGACGGCGACGCCGATCGCGTGCTCTTCTGCACCGACTCCGGCGACCCCGTCGATGGCGACCACGTGCTCGCGATCCTCGCCGCGGACCTGCTCGGGCGCGACGCCCTGCCGGGCCGGCGCGTCGTCGTCACCAGCATGGCCAACCTCGGCGCGCACCGCGCGCTCGAGGCCCTCGGCTGCGCCGTCGAGGTGACCGACGTCGGAGACCGCTACGTCCTCGAGGCGATGCTTCGCGACGGGTCGGTGCTCGGCGGCGAGCAGAGCGGCCACGTGATCGCGCTCGACCACCAGACCACCGGCGACGGCCCGCTGACCGCGGTGCTCGTGCTGGCCGCCCTTGCCCGCAGCGGCCAGACGCTCGCAGAGGCGGCCGGGATGGTCGAGAAGTACCCGCAGCGCCTCGTCAGCGTGCGCGCCGACCGTGCCGGCCTGGCCGGCTGCGTGCCCCTGCATGACGCCGTCGCGGCCGCGGAGGCGGAGCTCGGCTCAGAGGGCCGCATCGTCCTGCGCGCATCGGGCACGGAGCCTCTCGTGCGCGTGATGGTCGAGGCCCGCGATGCGGCGCAATGCGATCGCATCGCGGCCGAGCTCATCTCGATCGTGGAGCGCGAGCTGCCCGCGACCGGCTGACCCCGGCGGCGCGGCCGGTAGGATCCCCCGGGTGTGCGGGATCATCGGGTACGTCGGGGCGCGGCCCTGCAAGGAGCTGGTCCTGACGGGCCTCGAGCACCTCGAGTACCGCGGCTACGACTCCGCGGGCCTGGTGCTCGCCTCCGCCGACGGGCTCGAGCGGGCACGCGCGGTCGGGCCGGTGGCCGCGCTGCGCGCCGCGGCTGAGGGGATCGACGGCACGGCGACGGTGGGGATGGGCCACACGCGCTGGGCGACGCACGGCGGCGTCGAGGAGCGCAACGCGCACCCGTTCATGAGCGAGGACGGGCGCTTCGCCGTCCTCATGAACGGGATCTTCGAGAACTACGTGGAGCTGCGTACGCAGGTCGCGGAGCGCGGCCACACGCTCACGTCGGACACCGACACCGAGGCCCTCGTGCACATGCTCGAGGACGAGTACGACGGCGACCTCGCGCAGACCGTGCGGCGCATCTACCCGCGCCTCGAGGGCCACTTCGCATTCCTCGCGGTCGCCCTCGACGAGCCGGGCCTGATCGTGGGGGCTCGTCTCGCGTGGCCGCCGCTGGTGGTGGGACGTGGGGAGGGGGAGACCTTCCTGGCGTCGTTCACGCCGGCCTTCCTCGAGGAGACCCGAAGCATCCAGGTCGTCGACGAGGGCGAGGTCGTGATCGCGACCGCCGCCGGCGCCGAGTTCCGGGCGATCGACGACTGGTCCGTGCGCGAGCACCCGATCGAGGAGGCCGACGAGTCGCTCGAGGTGGCCGCCAAGGGCGGCTACGAGACCTTCATGCTCAAGGAGATCCACGAGCAGCCCACGGCCGTCTCCGACACGATCGCCGAGCGCTTCCACCACGGCGAGCTGCACCTGGACGGGATCGGCCTCACCGACGACGAGCTGCGCGCCATGAACCGCGTGCTCGTGGTCGGCTGCGGCACCGCGCTGCACGCGGGCCTCGTCGGGCGCTACCTGATCGAGGAGTGGGGCGGGGTCGCGACGGAGGCCGACGTGGCGTCGGAGTGGCGCTACCGCAACGGCGTCTTCGACCCCCGTACGCTGGTGCTGGCGATCTCCCAGTCCGGAGAGACCGCGGACACGCTCGCCGCGATGCAGATCGCCACCGAGCGCGGTGCCCGCGTCGTCGCCGTCACCAACATCATGGGGTCGGCGATCGCCCGCGCCGCCGACGGCGTCCTGTACACCCGCGCCGGCCTCGAGATCGGGGTGGCGGCCACGAAGACCTTCACGTCGCAGGTGACGCTGATGACGCTGCTCGCCCTGCACCTGGGCGCGGTGCGGGGCACGCTGCCCGCCGCCGAGGTCGCCGCGATCGGCGAGGAGCTGCGCGGCCTGCCGGACCTGATCCAGCGCCAGCTCGACGACGCCGACATGGACCGCCAGCTCGACCTGCTGGCCGACCGCTTCGCGCACGACCGCTTCTTCCTCTACCTCGGCCGCCATCTCGGCCTGCCGATCTGCCAGGAGGGGGCGCTCAAGCTGAAGGAGATCTCGTACATCCCGACGGACGCGTACGCGGCGGGCGAGATGAAGCACGGCCCGATCGCCCTGCTCGGCGCGGACACGCCCGTCGTTGCCGTGGCCACCGACAGCCACGTGTTCGAGAAGATGGCCTCCAACCTCGAGGAGGTGCGCGCCCGCGGCGCGCACGTGATCGCGGTCGCCACCGAGGGCAACGACGACATCGCCCGCCACGCCGAGCACGTCATCCGCGTGCCCGCAACGCGCCCCGAGCTGCAGCCGATCCTCGCGGTCGTTCCGCTGCAGATCCTCGCCTACAAGATCGCCGGGCGGCTCGGCCTCGACGTCGACCGTCCGCGCAACCTGGCCAAGACGGTCACCGTCGAATGACCGGCCTCGAGCCGCCGCGGCTGCTCGTCGGGATGGACCTGATCGAGATCGAGCGCGTCGAGCGCGCGCTCGAGCGCCATCCGGAGCGCTTCCGCGCGCGCTGCTTCACGGCCCGCGAGGTCGAGGAGCTCGACCGCAAGCCCCGCCCGTCGGAGAGCTACGCGGGCCGCTTCGCGGCCAAGGAGGCCATCGGCAAGGCCCTGGGCACCGGCGTCCACTTCACCTGGACCGAGATCGAGGTGGCCGGCCGGGGCAAGCCGCAGGTGACGCTCAGCGGCTGGACGCAGGAGGTCGCAGCGCGCAAGGGCGTGGTGGCCATCGACGTCTCGATCACGCACTCGCGGACGACCAGCGCGGCCGTGGCGATCGCGATCCTCGGGCCGCAGGCGGCCTAGGACTCGTCGTCGGCCGAGGCGGCGTCGTCGCCGGCCTGGTCCGCGGCCTCGGCGGCCGGCTCATCGGCCTCGCCGGCGGGCTCGTCGCCGGGGGCCTCGGCGGCCTCCGTGGCGGTCTCCTCGGCGACGGCCTCGTCCGCGGCGGGCGCGGCCTTGGCGGCCGGGGCGGCCTTCTTGCTCACGCGGCGCTTCTTCGACTCCTCGACCTGCGGACCGCGGGCGATGACGCGCGTCGCGCGCGCCTTCTTGCGGGCCGCCGTGTTCGGATGCAGCGCGCGCTTGGCCGCGGCGCGGTCGACGAGCGCGATGTAGGCGTTGTGGGCCTTCGCGACGGCGTCGGCGTCGCCGGACTGGACGGCCTCCACGACGCGGCGGAACGCCGTCTTGATGGAGGAGCGGTAGCGGATGTTCTCCATGCGCTGGCGCTCGGCCACGCGGATCCGCTTCTTCTGCTGCTTGATGTTCGCCATGAGCCTCGGGGTCGCGGCCGGGCGGGTCCCGGACGCCGCGGCGGAGCGTAGCAGGGGCGCGGAGCGGCCCGCGCAACCGGGGCCCGTGCCATCATCGGTGCATGGGCAGTCCGGTGGATGCGCCCGCGCCCGGTGCGCGCAGCCGCTCCGTGTCCGCGGCCCTGTTCAGCGCGGCGACGGGCATCTCGCGGGTGCTCGGGCTGGTGCGCGAGATCATCTCGGCGCAGCTGCTCGGCGTGTCGGGTCCGGCCAGCGCCTTCGTGGTCGCCAACAACGTGCCGAACACGACGCGCTCCCTGGTCGCGGACTCGGCGCTCGGCGCGTCCTTCGTGCCGGTCTTCAACGAGCTCCTCGTCAAAGGGGAGCGCGAGCGGGCGTGGCGGGTCGCCTCCAGCGCGCTGACCCTCGCCGTAATCGCCCTGACCGTCCTCACGATCCTCGGGATCGTCTTCACGCGACCGCTGCTGTCGTTCGCGAACCTCTCCGGCGAGCAGCTCGAGCTGACCGTGACGATGACCAGGATCCTGTTCCCGATCCTGATCCTGCTCGGCATCGCGGGCCTCGTGCAGGCGATCCTCAACTCGTTCGACGAGTTCGTGCTGCCCGCGATCGCCCCGGTCTTCTGGAACGCGGTCATCATCGGCTTCCTCGTCTACGCCTTCACCGCCGACGAGCTCGATCGGCGCGCCGTCATCCTCGCCGTCGGCACGCTCGTCGGCACCGTCGTGCAGACCGTCGTGCCGTTGCCCGGTCTGCGCGGCAAGGGCGCGACGCTGCGGCCCCTGATCGATCTGCGCGATCCTGCGGTGCGGCGGATTCTGGTGCTCTTGATCCCGGTGGCGCTCGGGCTCGGCCTGGCCAACGTGAATCTGACCGTGTCGACCTACATCGCCACCTACGTGGACCCGGCCTACGCGCCGCGCGCGATCGATGCCGCCTTCCGGATCTACATGCTGCCGCAGGGCATCTTCTCGGTCGCGGTCTCCACGATCATGTTCCCGCTGATGGCGCGCGCGGTCGCCGCCCACGACCTCGTCCGGCTGCGCGGGGCGCTGGCCGAGGGCGCCCGCCTGATCCTGTACCTGCTGCTGCCGGCGAGCGCCGTGATCGCGGTGCTCGCGACCCCGATCGTGGAGCTCCTGTTCCAACGCGGCGCGTGGACGGCCGCGGAGACGCCGGGCGTCGCACAGGCCGTGGTCGCCTTCTCGCTCGGCCTCGCTCTCAACGGCCTGATCCTGCTCTTCACGCGCTGCCTGTTCGCGCTCCAGCACGTCTGGGTCGCGACGGGGATCGCGCTCGTCAACCTGCTCGCGGCGGTGACGCTGAGCCTGCTCCTGTACGAACCCTTCGGGGTGTGGGGGATCCCGCTCGCCAACTCGATCGCGAACGCGGTCGTGGTGCCGCTGATGTGGATCGTGCTGCGGCGACGGATCGGCGCCCTCGACACGCTCCCGGTCGTCGCCGCCGGCCTGCGCATGCTCGCCCTCTCGCTCGTGGCCGCGCTGATTGCCTGGGGCGTCTGGCGCGGCGCGGACAGCGTCCTCGGCGACGGCCTGCTCGGACTGATCGTCGGCGTCGGGCTGGCGATCGCGATCAGCGGTGGGGCGTACCTCCTCGCCACCCGCGCCCTCGGATTCGCGGAGGCTGACCGCATCCTCGCGCTGCTGCGCCGACGGCGGGAGCCCGCATGAGGCCCGGCGGGCTGCGGGTCCCGGGACCGGTCGTCTTCGCCTTCCTCGTCCTGCGCGACGCGCTCGGCCGCTTCCAACGGCACCGCTGCACGACCGCGGCCGCTGCGATCGCCTTCCACGTCCTGTTCTCGCTGTTCCCGCTCGTCCTGATCGTGGCCGCCGTGGTCGGCGGCGACGTCCGCGACGCCTCGCTCCGCAGCCAGATCTCCGACGCGATCGTGACGGCGCTGCCGCTCGACGAGACCGCGAAGGATCAGATCGACCGGCTCCTGCAGCAGGCCACGCGCAACCTCGCCGCGATCGGCGTGATCGGCGTGATCGCCCTGATCTGGTCGGCGAGCGGGATGCTCGGCAGCGTCCGCGGTGCGATGGAGCTCGCCTGGGAGGGCACGCTCGGGACGCGCGACTTCGTGCGCGGCAAGCTCGTCGACGCGGTGCTCCTGACCATCGTCGTGGCCGTGATCCTCGCCTCGTTCCTCGTCGGGATCCTGATCAGCGTCCTGCCCCGCGTCCCCGGGGAGGCTTTCCAGGGCACGGCCTGGGAGGCCTACGCGGACGTGGTCCGCTCGTCGGTCGCGCCCGCGATCAGCACGCTCAGCTCGTGGTTGATCCTGACCCTCGCCTATAAGTTCCTGCCGACGCCGCGGCCCGCGCTGCGCTACGCCGTCCTCGGCGCCCTGCCTGCCGCGCTGCTTCTCGAGGGCGCGCGGCTGCTCTTCGCCGTCTACGTCACCGACATCGCCACGTACGACATCGTCTACGGCTCGATCGGCTCGATCATCGCCTTCCTGTTCTTCGTCTACATCGCGTCGATCATCACGCTCGTCGGCGCCGAGCTCGGCGCCTCCATGCGCCGCGTGCACCAGACCTGGCGGATGCTCGCCCCGGACGGCGTGCGGCCGCCCGGCCGATGACGGGTACCCTTACCGGGTGGACCAGCAGCTGATCCGGAACTTCTCGATCGTCGCGCACATCGACCACGGC
>JAURLF010000102.1 GCA_030831375.1 Gaiellales bacterium
ATGTTAGTCCACTTAGTCAATAACAGCGCGCGGATCCGCACGAGGTGCACGCGCACTAGCCTGCCGGAGTGCCGCTGACGCCCGAGGAACTCGCCGAACGCGTCCTCGCGTGGTACGCCGTCGAGGGCCGCGACCTGCCCTGGCGGCGCACCCGCGACCCCTACGCGATCCTCGTCTCCGAGGTGATGCTGCAGCAGACGCAGGTGGAGCGCGTGATCGGGCGCTGGACCGCCTGGCTCGAGCGCTGGCCGACGGCCCGCGACCTCGCCGACGCGCCGCTCGCGGACGTGATCTCGACGTGGCAGGGGCTCGGCTACAACCGCCGCGCCGTCAACCTCCACCGAGCCTGCCGGATCCTCGCCGACGAGGGCGTCCCCGACGACGTCGCCGGCTGGCGCCGGCTGCCGGGCGTCGGCCCGTACACCGCGGCTGCGGTCTGCGCGCTCTGCCTCGGCCAGGACGTCATCCCGGAGGACGTCAACGTGCGCCGCATCCTCGACCGGGCCCTCGGCGGCGGCACGCTCGCGCCGCCGCCCGGCACCGCCCACGACCTCACCCAGGGCCTCTTCGACCTCGGCGCCACCGTCTGCCTGGCCCGCATCCCGCGCTGCGATCGCTGCCCCCTGGGCGACGGCTGCCCGAGCCGCGGCCGGCGCTTCGCGCCAGCGCGCCGACAGGCGCCGTTCGAGGGCTCGCGCCGGCAGGCCCGGGGGCGCCTGCTCGACCGGCTGCGCCAGGGCCCCGTGCCCGTCGCGGACGCGGACCCGGAGATCGCGGCCGCACTCGTCCGGGACGGGCTCGCCGTCGAGCGTGACGGGACGCTCGCCCTGCCGAGCTGACCGGGCCGCCGGCGCCGGCGCCGGCGGCCCGCGGCTGTAGGCTTGGGCCATGCGGCCGCCCGCCCGGGCGGCCCACCTGATCGAGAAGGGCACCCGACCGAATGAGCACCACCGTCTGGATCATCATCGCTGCGGTCGTCGTGATCGTGCTGCTCTGGCTCGTCCTCACCTACAACGGGCTCGTGCGCCTGCGCAACGAGGCCGAGCAGGGCGAGTCGTCGATCGACATCCAGCTCAAGCGCCGCGCCGACCTGATCCCCAACCTCGTGGAGGCGGTCAAGGGCTACGCCACGCACGAGTCCGAGGCCTTCGAGCGCGTCACCGCCGCGCGCACGCACGCCCTCGAGGCGCGCACCCTCGGCGACAAGGCCGCCGCCGACGGCGAGACGCGCTCCGCGCTCGGCGGCCTGTTCGCCGTCGCCGAGGCCTACCCCGAGCTGCGCGCGGTCGAGTCGTTCACGCAGTTGCAGGCCGAGCTGTCCGATACCGAGGACAAGATCGCCGCCGCCCGCCGCTACTACAACAACGTCGTGCAGCGCTACAACACGAAGCAGCAGTCGTTCCCGGCCAACGCGATCGCCGGCCCGTTCGGCTTCTCGCCGCGCGAGTTCTACCGGATCGAGGACGACGCGCAGCGCGACCCGGTCAAGGTCGAGCTCGGCGCATGACCCTGCAGGAGCAGATCCGCTCGGCCCGCCTGCGCACCGTCGTCGTGCTGGTGCTGTTCGTCGTCCTGATGGCGCTGGTCGTCGCCGCCGTCTACGTCTTCTTCGGGTCGGGCTTCGGCCTGATCATGGCGCTCGTCGCCGTCGGGTACGGCATCTTCGCGTACGTCGCCGCGGGCTCGATCGTGGCCTCCGCGAGCGGCGCCCACCCGATCACCAAGGAGCAGGCGCCCGAGCTCTACCGCGCGGTGGAGAACGCCGCGATCGCCGCCGGCCTCGCGAAGACCCCCGCCGTCTACATCATCGAGGACCAGGCGCCGAACGCCTTCGCCGCGGGCCGCACCCCCGACAAGGCCTACGTGGCCGCCACGACCGGCATCCTGCAGCTGCTCGACCGCCGCGAGCTCGAGGGCGTGATGGCGCACGAGATGGCGCACGTCCGCAACCGCGACGTGCGCCTGATGACGCTCGCCGCGGTGATGGTCGGCGTGATCTCGATGATCGCCGACATGCTCCTGTGGGCCACCGTCTTCGGCGGCGGCCGCAACAACCAGAGCAACGGCAACCCGATCGGCGCGATCCTCGCGATCGCCGCGATCATCCTCGCCCCGATCGGCGGCGCGCTCCTGCAGATGGCGCTCTCGCGTCGGCGCGAGTACCTCGCCGACGCGACCGCCGCCGAGTTGACGGGCGACCCGGAGGGTCTCGCGCGCGCGCTCTACAAGCTGGCCGTCGACCAGCACCCGCTAAAGCACGTCAACCGCGCGACCGCGCACCTGTGGATCGAATCGCCCCTGCGCGACAATCACGGCCTGCGCTCGTCGATCGGCGGCCTGTTCGACACGCACCCGCCGCTGCAGGAGCGGATCGACCGGCTGCAGGAGCTGGGCGGCTTCCAGCTGCCGCCGATCCCGAAGGGCGGCGCTGAGGCCTAGCGCTCGATCAGGACCACGGCCTGCGCGGCGATGCCCTCGCCGCGCCCCGTGAAGCCAAGCCCGTCCGTGCCGGTCGCGCGGATCGACACGCGGTCCGCCGTCGACCCGAGCGCGGCCGCGCAGCGCGCGCGCATCTGATCGACGTGCGGCGCGAGCCTCGGCGCCATGCAGACGACCATGCAGTCGGCGTTGACGAGGCGCCAGCCCCGCTCGCCGACGGCCTCCGCGGCGCGGCGCAGGAGGTCGACGGAGGCCGCCCCCTCCCACTCGGGCGTGTTCGGGAACATGCGCCCGATGTCGCCGATCCCCGCGGCGCCGAGCAGGGCGTCGGTCAGGACGTGGCAGACGACGTCCGCGTCGGAGTGGCCCTCGAGGCCGAGCTCGTGCTCGATCGTCACGCCGCCGAGGACGAGCGGGCGCCCGGCGACGAGCCGGTGGGCGTCGAGCGCCGTGCCGACGCGCAGATCAGCCAAGGGGCACCGCCCGCCGCTCGCGGCCCGAGAACTCCATCGCCTCGGAGTATCCCGCCTCGACCGCGGCGCGGACCGCCTGGTCGAACGCGTAGCCGATGTGCTCGGGCTCATGCGCGTCCGAGGAGAGCACGATCGGCACGCCCCGGGCCTGTAGCCGCCCGAGCAGGGCGGGCCCCGGGTAGACCTCGCGCGCGGCCTTGCGCAGGCCGGCCGTCGAGACCTCGGCGCAGCAGCCCGACGCCTCGAAGGCGTCGGCGATGTCGTCGA
>JAURLF010000103.1 GCA_030831375.1 Gaiellales bacterium
GCGATCGCGCCCATGCCGCGCGCCGGCACGACGGTGCGGCCCGCGGCCATCTGCATGAAGCACTGGTCGATCAGGCGGCTCGACACGCCGAGGGCGCGGTCGAGGAAGACGCCGGCGTAGAGCGGGCGCAGCAGACGCTCGCGCGCCGACTCCGAGAAGCCGAGCTCGCGCAGGCGCTCGTCGGCGGTCGTCTCCGGCCGCGTGGCAGCGGCGACGGGCCGGGCCTCGCGCAGCCAGCGTGCGGCGGCGAGCGCGTCAGCGGGGCCGCCGATGCCGGCGCGCAGCGCATCGGGCACCGACCCCGGGTCGCGCAGTGGATGCCCGAGGGTGCGCATGCGCCCGTCCCAGAAGACGTCGGCGCCCGGCAGGAAGGCACGCAGGTCGAGCGCGTCGAGGTCGAGGGCGCGCTGCGCCTCCGGGTAGCCGTCGAACAGGACCTGGAAGCCGCGGTCGAGGAGGAAGCCGTCGACCACGTCGGTGCGGACGCGGCCGCCGACGCCATCGGAGGCCTCGACGACCTCGACCTCGAGGCCCCGTTCAGCGAGGAGCCCCGCGCAGTTGAGCCCCGCGAGGCCCGCGCCGACGACAAGAACGTCTGCCATGGCGGGAATGCTGCCACGTCCCGGGCGCTCCCGGGGTCGGCGGTCCGCGCCGCGCGCGCGAAAGGCGGGACATGCCCGAGCTGCCCGAGGCGGAGAAGGCGCGCCGGCGCCTGGAGGAGCTGTGCGTCGGCCTGCGCATCGCCGAGGTCGAGGATGCCGACACCTGGGTCTGCCGCCCGCACCGGCCCGGCGAGATCGACGCGGCGCTGCGCGGCTCGATCGTGACCGCGGCGGGGCGCCACGGGAAGTTCCTCTGGCTGGAGACGGACGCGGGCCACGAGCTCGGGCTGCACCTCGGCATGGGCGGTTCGATCCGCCTCTCGCCGGAGCCCGCGCCGCGCGGCTGGGACCGGATCGCGCTCGTCTTCGACGACGACAGCCGCGTCGCCCTGCACGACAAGCGGCGCCTGTCGCGGGCGCGGCTCGGGGCCGGCATCGGGCACCTCGGGCCCGACGCCCTGGCCGTCACCCCCGCGGCCTTCCGTCGCGCCGTCGGCCGCGGCACCGCGCCCGTGAAGGCGCGCCTGCTCGACCAGGCGGCGATCGCGGGCGTCGGCAACCTGCTCGCCGACGAGGCCCTCTGGGAGGCCGGCATCGACCCGCGCCGGCCCGCGGGCGACCTCTCCCCCGACGAGCTCGACCTCCTGCGCAGCTGCCTGCGCAGCGCGATCCGCGACGCCCTCAAGCCCAAGGGCGGCTCGGGCCGCGGCCGCTTCGCGAAGGCGCGGCGTGGCGGCGTCTGCCCCCGCTGCAAGGGCGAGCTCGGCCGCGCCACGGTCGGCGGGCGCACCACGTACTGGTGCGTCAACGAGCAGGCCGGCGGCAGGCCGTGAGCCGGCTCATCTGGGTCCAAGGCACGCAGCTGACGCCCGCCTCGTCGGCGCTCGCCGCCGCCGACCGGGCGACCGACCGGGTCCTGCTCGTCGAGTCGCTCCCGCACGTGGCGCGCGGCCGGCTGCACCGTCACAAGGCCGCGTTCGTGCTGACGGCGATGCGCCGCTTCGCCGACGAGCTGCGCCTCGACGGCTGGGAGGTCGACGAGGTCCGGCTCGACGCGGGCGTCGCGTTCGCCGACGCGCTGCGCGACGGCGTCCGCCGCCACGGCGCGACGGAGCTCGTGGCGATGGAGCCGTCGGGCTGGTCGAGCCGCGAGCTCGTGCGCGGCCTCGACCTGGGGGTGCCCGTCGAGCTGACCGAGGACACGATGTTCCTGTGCGGGCGCGGGGAGTTCGCCGACTGGGCCGGCAGCCGCAAGCGGCTGCGAATGCAGGAGTTCTACGCCTGGATGCGGCGCGGCCACGACGTCCTCGTCGACGCCGACGGCGAGCCCGTCGGCGGGCAGTGGTCGTTCGACCCGGCCAACCGCGAGACGTTCGCGGCGTGGCGGAGGAGCGGCAGCGCCGAGCGCCCGACCCCGCCGCCCGCGATCGATCCCGGCGATCCCGTCCTCGCCGTCGTGCAGGACGACCTCGACCGGCTCGCCCCGGGCCTCGTCGGGCGCCGCGAGGACTTCTGGCTGCCGACGACGCGCGCCGAGGCGCGGGTCTGGCTGGCCGACTTCGCCCTCTCGCGGCTGCCCGAGTTCGGCCCGTACGAGGACGTCTCCGACCCTGCCGACCCGTGGCTGCGGCACGCCACCATCTCGCCGCTGCTCAACGTCGGGCTGCTCGGCCCGCGCGAAGTGGTCGACGCCGCGCTCGCGGAGCACGCGGCCGGCCGCGCGCCGCTCGCCTCCGTCGAGGGCTTCGTGCGTCAGGTGCTCGGCTGGCGCGAGTACGTCAACGGCGTCTACTGGCTGCGGATGCCCGGCTACGCCGGGCTCAACGCGCTCGCGGCGGACGGGCCCGTGCCGCCCGCCCTCGCCGACGGCGCGCCGACGGAGATGGCCTGCGTCGGCGCCGTGGCCGCGACGGTCGAACGCTACGCGTGGGCGCACCACATCGAGCGGCTGATGGTGCTGGCGAACCTGATGCTGCTCGTCGGCACGGAGCCCCGGGCCGCGAACCGCTGGTTCGTCGAGCGCTTCTGCGACGGCTACGACTGGGTGATGCAGGCGAACGTCACGGGCATGGGCCTGTTCGCCGACGGCGGGCAGATGTCGACGAAGCCGTACGCGGCGGGCGGCGCGTACCTGAAGCGCATGACCGGCCACTGCAAGGGCTGTCGCTTCGACCCGGCCCGGCGCACCGGCGAAACGGCCTGCCCGTTCACCACGCTCTACTGGGACTTCACGGCCCGCCACCTCGAGCGGCTGCGCGCCAACCCGCGCACGGCGCAGGCCGCGCGCGGGTGGGAGCGCTTCGATGCGGACGAGCAGGCGGCGATCCGCGCCCGCGGCGCAGAGGTCCTCGACGGGATCCGCTCGGGCCGGCTCTGATCGGGCCCCTATGCTGCGGCCATGTACCGGTCGCTGCAGGGGCGCCTCCTCGTCGCGACGCCCGCCCTCGGCGACCCGAACTTCGCCCGCAGCGTCGTCCTCGTGGCCGAGCACGGCCCCGACGGGGCGATGGGCCTGATCCTCAACCGCCCGCTCGGCGTGACGGTGCGTGAGGCCGTGCCGATCCTCGGCGAGTTCGTCGCCGACGACGAGGCCGTCCACCAGGGCGGCCCCGTCCAGCCCGAGGCCGTGATGGCGCTCGCCGACTTCGTCGACGGCGCGCGCGCCGCGGCGATCGCCTTCGGCAGCGTCGGCTTCCTGCCCGCCGACGCGGACGAGACGCTCGACCCGGCCACCGTCGTGCGGGCGCGCGTCTTCGCCGGCTACGCCGGCTGGGGCCCGGGCCAGCTCGAGGACGAGCTCGAGGAGGAGGCCTGGGTCGACGTGCCCGCGGAGATCGGCGACTGCTTCGCCGACGACCCGGACGGCCTTTGGCGCGCCGCGATCCGCCGCCACGGCGGCGAGCTCGCCGTCTTCGCGCTCGAGCCGGACGATCCGTCGCTCAACTGATGGCCACCGCGGCGATCCCCCGCCAGGTCTCGCAGTGGACGCTGCGCCTCGCGGTCGGGCAGGCCGCCACCAGCGCCGCGATCCCGCTCAACGCGAGCGTCGGGGCCGTCGCCGCCGTCAGCCTGTCGCACCACGCGAGCCTCGCCGGCACGAGCGTCGGCCTGGCCATGCTCGCGTCGGTCGGCGCGCTGTTCGTCGCCGGCCGCGTGTCGGACCGCCACGGCCGCAAGCCGGTCCTCACGGCCGGCCTCGCGCTCCTCTCCATCGGCGCGATCCTCTGCGGCACGTCGATCGTGATCGACTCGTACCCGCTGTTCGTCGTCGGCACGCTGGTCTTCGGCTCCGGCCAGGGCCCGGCGATGATGCACCGCGCCGCCGCCGCGGACCTCTACCCCGTCGACCGCCGCGCGCGCGGCGTCGGCCTCGTCGCGTCGGCCGGCGCGATCGGCAGCATCGTCGGCCCGCTCGTGGCGTCCGGCCTGATCCTCGCGCTGGTGCCCCTCGGGCTCGCCGAGGGCGCCGCCCCCTGGCTGCTCGTGCCCCTCACCGCCAGCGTCGCGATCGTGCTGGTGCGCGGCATCCGCACGGACCCGCGCGACGTCGCGCGCGACCTGCCGCGCTGGTTTCCCGACGTCGCCGCGGACGCGGCGGCCGCGCAGCCCGCGGGCCCGCCCAGGACGCGCCGCGAGCTCCTGCGCCTCGGTCCGGCGCGCGCGGCGATCGTGACGGCGGCGCTGATCCAGGGGGCGATGGTCGGCGTGATGGGCGTGACCGCGATCGTGCTCGACGCGCAGGGCCTCGGCGCGGCCGCGATCGGCCTCTTCATCTCCGCGCACTTCCTCGGCATGTTCGGCTTCGCGGCGCCGCTCGGGCGCCTCGCGGACCGCGTCGGGCGCCGGCGGATGCTGCTCGCCGGCATCGTCGGCACCGCCGCCGGCGCCGTCGGCACGTCGCTGCTCGGCGAGTCGCTCCTGATCCTGCCGTTCTTCTTCCTGCTCGGACTCGGCTGGTGCTCGAGCTGGGTGGCGGGCACCACGGTGCTCGCCGACGTCACGACGCCGGAGGAGCGCGGGCGGCTGACGGCCGCCAACGATCAGGTCGTGTCGCTCTGCGGCGCCGCGGCGGTGCTCAGCGCAGGAGTCATCCTCGACCGCTACGGCTTCCCCGTCGTCGGCATCGGCCTCGGCCTGATCCTGCTGCTCGCGCTGCCCCTGACCCTGCGGCTGCGCGAGACGGCCCCCGGCGTCTACGGCCCGTAGACTGCCGGCGGGACGGTAGCTCGAAGGTCGAGCAGAGGACTTTTAATCCTCCGGCCAGGGTTCGATTCCCTGCCGTCCCATCTACGCGAGCACGAGCACCTGGTCCTCGGGGCCGAGCGCGACGCGCCGGGACTTCGGCGGATTGACCAGCACGGTGCCGCCGCCGAGGCCGTCGGCGAGCGCGGTCGACACGATCCGCAGCCCGACGGCGACATGGCCGCGGGCGCGGGCGCCGGCCACGACGTCGCCGTAGGCGATCTCCTGCCCGACGGGGCAGTAGCGCGACGCGGGCACGAGCACGAGCTCGACGCCCTCGGCGTCGAAGAGGTCGGCGAAGACGCCGCGCAGCTCGTTGTTCTCCGCC
>JAURLF010000104.1 GCA_030831375.1 Gaiellales bacterium
CGAGCCGCAGCGCGTCCGCGTCGTAGAACCACCAGGAGCCGGCGGCGAAGGTCACCGTGGCCGCGAGCGTCACGGGTCCGAACCCGGCGATCGACGTGTCGAGCGCGTACAGCAGCAGCCCGACCACGACGAGCGCGACGGCCCACCACGTGACCGGCAGCACGGTGAGGCCGAACGCGCCGACCGCCGTGGTGATCAGGCCCGCCAGGCCCGCGACCCCGAAGCCGGGCTGGAACAGCTCGAAGAGGAGGAGCGCGAGCCCGACGACCAGCAGCAGGTAGATGAACGGCGCGGTCGTCGCCGCGTGCAGCACCCGGCGCACCAGCCCGAGCGAGTGGAAGCGGACCTCCAGCTCGTCGGCGCGAAGGCGCAGGGTCACCTCACCCGCGGCGGTCGTGACGGTGGTGCCGTCGAGCTCGACGAGGAGCGGCTCCAGTCCCGGGGCGGTGCGCGCCAGGCCCGCCGCGACCAGCGCGTCCGCGTCGAGCGCGCTGGTGCGCAGCGGCTCGGCGGCGGCCACGTCCCCGCCCCCGCGGGCGAGGACCGCGGTGAGCGCGTCGTCCGTCAGCGGCGCCGCGTCGAGGCGCGTCAGGTCGACCGGTTCGAACGGGCCGACGGTCGCGTCCGGCGCGACCGCACGCACGTCCGCGGCCAGCCACACGAGCGCGGCGGCACCCTCGGCGCGCGCGGCCGTGCCGAGCGGCCCGATCAGCACCGCGATCGGGACGGTCGAGGCGGCCATCCGTGCGACGAGCGCGTCCACGTCGACCGACACCCCGCCGGGCGAGGTGAACTGCAGCACGACGAGCGCGGAGCCACGCTCCTCGGCGAGGTCGAGCACGTCGCCGATCTGCGCGGCCACCGGCGGGTCGATGAAGCCGCCGCGCAGCGGCAGGATCTCGACGACCGGGGTGGCGGACGCGGTGTCGGCCGCCGGGGCCTGGGCGAGGGGCACGGCGGCCGGGACCTCGGCCGCGGCGCGGCCGGCGGCCAGCGCGGCGGGCGCCGACAGCGCGGCGACGCCGGCGATCGCGAGCGCGGCGAGGAGGGTCCCGCGGCGACGCGCGGCCGGGCACTGGGGCATGGGACGAGCGTAGCCGTGGGCGACCGACGCCCCTCCGCGCCGGCGGGCTCGGGCCCCCGTCCCCCTACGCTCGGCGCATGCCCACCACCCTCGACGTCGAGGACCTCCTCGGCAGCAACGTCGTCCTCGTCACCGGCAAGGGCGGGGTCGGCAAGACGACGGTCGCGGCCACGCTCGCGCTCGTCGGCGTGGCGACCGGTCGGAGGACGCTGCTCGTCGAGGTCGAGGGGCGCCAGGGCCTGCCACCGCTGCTGGCCACGTCGCCGTGGGACTACCAGCAGCGCGAGTTCCGACCGGGCCTGGCCGGCACCGCGATCGACCCGGCCGACGCGGTGTACGAGTACCTCGAGCTGTTCTACGGCATCAAGCGCGTGCAGTGGGTGATGGAGCGGTCGCACGCGATCGACTTCGTCACGACCGCCGCGCCGGGCCTGCGCGACCTGCTGCTCGTCGGCAAGGTCTACGAGCTGGAGGGCCAGCGTCGCCCCGACGGTCGACGCGCCTGGGACCTCATCGTCGTCGACGCCCCGCCGACCGGGCGCATCGTGCCGTTCCTCGAAGCGCCGAGCGCGGTCACCGAGATCGTCCGCGTCGGCCCGATCCGGCGTCAGGCCGGGCAGATCGAGGAGCTCCTGCACGACCCGCGACGCGCGCGCGCCGTGGTGACCACGCTGCTCGAGGAGATGCCGGTCGCCGAGGCGCGCGAGGGCGTGGCGGCCCTGACCGCCGCAGGCATCGACGTCGCGCCGCTCGTCGCGAACCAGGTCGAGGTGCCGCGCCTGGCCCCCGGCGGTGCGGACCTCCTCGAGCGGCTCGGCGCGGACGGTCTGGCCGCGCGGGCCGCCGCCGCCGGCGCGAACGCGTCGCGGCGCACCGCCGCGCTCGTCCTCGGGCTCGCCCGCGAGCAGCAGGACCGCGTCGCCCTGCAGGCCGGCCTGCTGGCCGAGCTGACCGCGGCGACCGGGCGACCCGCGCTCGCGCTGCCGCTCCTGACCACGGCGGCGGTCGGCGCCGAGGAGGTGGCGCTGCTGGCGCACCTGGCGGCCGCGCAGCTCGGTGTCGACCTCGCGCCGCCCCCGCACGTGACCGCGGCCGAGCTCGAGGCGCTGACCGCCGCCCTCGAGGCGACGCGCGACGCGGCGGGCGCGCGATGAGCGCCACGAGCGGCGGCATCGCCGACGCGGTCGCGCACGCGCACGTGATCGTGGTCACCGGTGCCGGTGGGGTCGGCAAGACCACCACCGCCGCGGCGATCGGACTGGCCGCCGCGCGCGCCGGGCGCCGCACGCTCGTCCTCACGATCGACCCGGCGCGCCGACTCGCGCAGGCGCTCGGGCTCGAGGCGCTCGGTGACACGCCGACCCGCCTGGCGCTCGACGTCGGCCCGGCCGGCGGCACGGGCCGGGTCGCCGGCGAGCTGTGGGCGATGATGCTCGACATGCAGACGACGTTCGACCGGCTCGTCGAGCGCCACGCGTCGGGTCCGGAGGCCGCCGCCGCGATCACGTCGAACCGCATCTACCGCACGCTGTCCTCCACGCTGTCGGGCACGCAGGAGTACATGGCGATGGAGCGGCTCCACGAGCTCCATGAGGAGGGCGGCTGGGACCTGCTCGTCGTCGACACCCCGCCGACCCGCTCGGCGCTCGACTTCCTCGACGCGCCCCGGCGCATGACCACGTTCCTCGAGGGCCGCCTGCTGTCGCTGCTGCTGCGGCCGGGCCTGGCCGCCGGGCGCGGCATCGGCCGCGTCGTCGGCGCCGGCGCGACCGCGTTCATGCGCGTGGCGGGCAAGGTCACCGGGATGGAGCTCCTCGAGGACCTCGCCGAGTTCTTCCGCGGCTTCGAGGGGATGTACGACGGGTTCAAGCGTCGCGCGGAGCAGGTCCTGGCGCTGCTGAGCCGGCCCGAGTCCCGCTTCGTCGTCGTCACCTCCCCCGAGCCACTGCCGCTGCGCGAGGCGCGCTTCCTCCTCGACCGCCTCGAGCAGGAGGGCCTGCACGCCGCCGGCGTCGTGGTGAACCGCATCCGTCCGGAGCTGCCGCGCGACCCGAGCGACGCCGCGCTCGAGCGGGCCGTCGCGGCGCTCGCCCCGGCCGGGCGGCCCGCCGGCGCCGAGCCCGACGCGGCCGGTGATGCCGACGGCCACGCGGCCGAGGACGCGGCCGTGGCGGGAGCGCTGCGCCTGCTGGGCGACGTTCGCCGTGTCGCGGCACGCCAGCGGCGCGACGTCGCCGCGGCGCTGCCCGCGCGGCAGGGCCGCGCGGTCGTCGAGGTGCCGCTGCTCGGCGGCGACGTCCACGACCTCGAGGGCCTCGGCGCGATCGCACGGCGCCTGACCGGGGGCGCCTGACGGGGCCCGCCCGACCGGACGGACCGCCGGCCTCCGCCCGGCCGGACCGACCCCGTCGGTACCTTGCGGTCCCGATGTCCTCCTCCTCCCGCCCCCCTCGCTCCGGCCCCGCACCGCGCGGCCGTCGTCCGAGCCGTGAGGTCGACATCGCCCTGCACGCCGGCCTCATCGCCGCGATCGCCGTCGTCATCGGGGCGCTGCTGAGCGTGCTCGCGGTCCCCGCCGCGTTCGCCGCGACGGGGCTGCTCGACGCGGTGCGCACCCAGGTCCTCGACGTCGAGGACATCGGCGAGGCCGCGCTCACCCCGAGGAACTCGTTCATCCACGCGACGGACGGCTCGGTCATCGCCGAGCTCACGTTCGAGGAGGCCGC
>JAURLF010000105.1 GCA_030831375.1 Gaiellales bacterium
GCCGATCGCGGCGGCGATGTCGTGGGCGGAGAAGCCGCCCTCGGCGAGCCGCGGCGGGGTCATGGTGTCCTTGGTGCCGTTCGTGAACAGGATCGGCCGCTGGATCTGGCGCGCGAGCGGCTCGAGGTCCATGGTCTCCATGGCCAGGCACGCCCAGCGGATCGTGTACGGCGGGTTCAGGCGGATCACGTGCCGCACCATCTCGAAGGTGTCGGGGTTGGCGGCGAGGAAGTGGTCGCCGACGGCCTGGATCGTGATCAGGTCGCAGAAGTCGTCGAGGGGCATCGCCTCGGCCATCTTGCGCCAGGTGCGGAAGTAGACCCGGCGGTAGAGGTCGCAGCGGGCCATGCCGCAGTCGGAGCAGGCGGCGATGACGCGCTCGGGGTACTTCCCGGTGAAGGCGATCGTGACCATGCCGCCCATCGAGGTGCCGTGCACGAAGACGCGGTCGAAGCCGAGCGCGTCGAGCAGCAGGGCGCCCTCGTCGGCCCAGCCCTCGACGGAGTAGGGCTCCTTCGGGCAGTCGGAGCGGCCGTAGCCGGTGGCGTCGAACGAGAGCAGCCGGAAGCCGCGCTCGCGGAAGCCGTCGTTGACGAATCCGAAGTTGTGGCGGCCGAACAGCGACCCCCCGAACTGCAGGACGACGGGCCCGTCCTCGGGGCCGGTCAGCTCGTAGTAGATGCGGTTGTCGTTCGACAGCGTCACGAACGGCATGGCGGTCCTCCTCGTCGTCTCCCCGGCGGGACTCGTCCAGACGGGCCCGGACGGCTATCCTCGCCGGGGCAGAGGATACCCGTGACCGGGGGGAAGGGGAAACCAGGCGATGGCCGGAGAGCTCGAGGGCAGGGTGGTGGTGCTGACCGGCGCCGAGGGCGACATCGGCCGAGCGACGGCGCGGCGCCTCGCCGGGGACGGCGCGCGCCTGGTCCTGACGGACCTGCGCGAGCAGGTGTCGGAGGTGGCCGACGAGCACCGCGGCCGCGGCGTCGAGGCCGTCGCCGTGCAGGCGGACGTCACCTCCGCGGCCGACTGCGCGCGGATCGCCGATGCGGCGCGCGAGGCCTTCGGCGGCGTCGACGTCCTCGTCAACAACCACGGCGCGATCGTGGGGGCGCCCTTCCTCGAGACCACCGAGGAGCAGTGGGACATGGTCCACGGCGTCGTCCTCAAGAGCATCTTCCTCGTCTCGAAGGCGGTGGTGCCGCTGATGCAGGGCCGTCCCGGCGCCAACGTGGTCAACATCGCCTCCGTGGGCGGGCTCAAGGCGCTCCGGTACATGTCGGCCTACGGGGCGGCCAAGGCCGGCGTGATCCACCTCTCCAAGGGCATGGCGATCGACCTCGCCGAGGAGGGCATCCGCGTCAACGCGATCTGCCCCGGCGTGATCGACACGCAGCAGCCGCGCCAGTTCGTGGCCGGCCTGCCCGACCCCGAGGCGGCGTTCGCCGCGTTCGAGCCGATGCACCCGATCGGCCGCGTCGGCCGCGCCGAGGAGGTGGCCGATGCGATCTGCTTCCTGGCCTCCGACCGGGCCTCGTTCGTGACGGGCTCGGCGTTCGTCGTCGACGGCGGGATGACGGCGGCATGAGCCGGCGCGTGATCGTCACCGGCGGTGCCTCGGGCATCGGCCTGGCCACCGTCGCCCGCTTCCAGGAGGAGGGCTGCACGGTCGCCGCCCTCGACCGCGACGAGGCCCTGCTCGCGCAGTGCGGCGCCGACGACGTGCGGGTCTGCGACGTGGCCGACGAGGCATCGGTGAGCGCCGCGGTCGACGCGGCGGCCGCCGCGCTGGGCGGGATCGACGTCGTGGTCTGCGGCGCGGGCATCGCCTCGCGCGGCGACGTCGTCGAGTGCAGCCCCGAGGAGTTCGGACGCGTCATGAGCGTCAACGTGCGCGGCGTCTACCTGACCTGCCGCGCCGCGGTCCCGCACCTGCGCGCCGCGGGCGGCGGCGCGATCGTGGTGGTGGCCTCCCAGCTCGGCCTCGTGGCCGTGCCGAGCGCCGTCGCCTACTGCGCCTCGAAGGGCGCCGCGATCAACCTCGCCCGCGCGATGGCCCTCGACCACGCCCACGAGGGGATCCGCGTCAACGCGGTCTGCCCGGGCCCGACCGATACGCCGCTGGCCGGTCGCTTCTTCGAGGAGACCGACGATCCGGCGGCGACCCGCGCCGCCTTCGCGGCCTCGACGGCGATCGGGCGGCTGATCGAGCCGGAGGAGATCGCCGAGGCGATCGCCTTCCTCGCCTCGGAGCGGGCCGGCGGCACGGTCGGGGCGGCGCTCGTGGTCGACGCGGGCTACACCACCCGCTGAGTCAGCCCTCGGGCGCCCGCCGCGGCGGATCGACCGGCACGACCTTGGTGCCCGCCCACTTGTCGCCGAGGCGCTGGCGGCGCTTGGGGCCCGTGGCCAGCATCCAGAGCACGCCGAGGGCGTAGGGCACGAGCCACGGCAGCATGTCGATCGGGCGCGCCAGGGTGCGCTTGAGGGCGGCCTCCCTGGTGACGGGCAGGCCGCTGCCCATGACGACGCGGATCCGGGCCACGCGCTTGCCCGGCGTCTGGCCGTTCCAGAGGTACTCGAACAGCGCGTAGTAGGCGAACCACCAGATCACGAAGGCGACCGTGGCCCAGACGGGCAGCTCGATCTCGCCCTGCGGGTCCGTGCCGCGCACGGCCACCGTCAGCCAGAACAGCACCACGACGACGACGCCGAAGTCGAGGATCCCGGCCACGCAGCGGATGAACAGCCCGCACGGCTCGGGGCCCGATGTCCCATGGACGAGGATGCGGCGCGCTTCGGCGGAGTCCACGCCCGAAGCGTTGCAGGATCGGCCCGCCGGGGTCGCGGGCGGCGGCGTGGTCTGCTCGATCCGCGCCCGGCGGTCGCGCCGGGTCGACGGGCGCGTCCGGGCTACGCTGCCGTCATGGACTCGATCGGCCTCGTCGGCTGCGGGCAGATCGGCGGGCGCCTCGCCGGGGTGCTCGCCCGTGCCGGCACGGCGGTGCGCGCCTTCGACGTCGACCCCGCGCGCGCGGCCGCCGCGGGCGCCGAGCCCGTCGCGCGCCCCGCCGACCTCGCCGACGAGCCCGCCGTGCTGCTGTCGTTGCCCTCGTCGGCCGAGGTCGAGGCCGTCCTCGACGGCCCCGACGGCCTGCTCGCCGCCGCGGGCCCGGGCCTGCTGGTGATCGACCTGACGACCGCCGACCCGTCCTCCACGCAGGCCCTGCAGGCCCGCGCCGCCGCGCGCGGCGTCGCGCTCGTCGACGCGGGCGTGACGGGTGGCGCGGCGGCGGCCGAGCGCGGCGAGCTCGTCGTGCTCGTCGGCGGGGAGCCCGCCGACGTCGAGCGCGCGCTGCCCGTGCTCGCGCCGATCAGCCGCCAGGCGCTCGTGATGGGCGGCCCCGGCGCGGGTCATGCCGCGAAGGCCGTCAACAACGTCCTCAACGCCGTCACCCTCGCCGCCACCGGCGAGGCGATGCTCGCGGGCGCCGCCTGGGGCCTCGACCCCGCGCGCCTGCTCGAGGCGATCAACGCGGGCTCGGGCCGCTCCTGGGCGTCCGAGCACCGCTTCCCGCGCATCGTCGCGGGCGAGGAGATGCCGGGCGGGCTCAGCGTGGCCCTGATGGCGAAGGACGTCGACGTCTTCCTGCGCCTCGCGGAGGAGGCGGGCACGCCGCGCGCGATCGCGGAGGCCGCGGTCGCCGCCTACCGGGCCGCCGTCGAGCAGGGCCACGGCGACGAGGTCGCCAACGCGATCGTGGCCGCCATGAACGGCGGCCGCCCGCTGACGGACGCGTGACGGCCGGCGTCCGGGCGGCTCGCCCGGACGCCGGCCGTCCTCGCGGTCGTCCTACGCGACGTCGCCCTGCAGCGCCGGGTCGAACGTCCGGCGCCGGAGGAACTTCCCGTGGCCGGGCTGCGTCTTGATCTCGCCGCGGTCGAAGACCACGGTGCCGCGGCAGAGCGTGCTGCGCACGGAGCCCGCGACGGTCTTGCCGTCCCAGAGGTCGTAGTCGACGTTCATGAACGACGTCGCCGTCGAGAACGTGAACGGCGTGTTCGGGTCGAAGATCACGACGTCGGCGTCCATGCCGGGGCTGATCGCGCCCTTCGTGGCGATGCCGAACGTCTTCGCGATCGCCGTCGAGCAGACGTCGACGAGGCGATTCATGGAGATGCGGCCCTCACGCACGCCGTGCTCCCACATCAGGGGCAGGCGGTGCTGGATCGCGGCGAGGCCGTTCGGGATCTTCGAGAAGTCGTCCGCGCCGAGCGCCTTCTGGGAGTCGTCGAACGGGCAGTGGTCCGTCGAGATCGACTGCAGGTGGCCGTACTTGAGGCAGTCCCACATGAACGGCTGGTTGGCCGCGTCGCGGATCGGCGGCGAGCAGACGAAGCGGGCGCCCTCGGGGGCGGGCCGCTCGAGGTCCGTGATGTCCGCGAACAGGTACTGGATGCAGGTCTCGCCGTAGGCGGCGACGCCGCGGGCGCGGCCCGCGATGATCTCCTCCGCGGCCGACTGGCACGACACGTGCACGATGAAGACCGGCGCGCCGGCCTGCTCGGCGAAGCGGACCGCGCGGCCCGTCGCCTCCGCCTCGACCCACTCGGGGCGCGTGTGCGCGTGCCAGACGGGGGCCGTGTCGCCGCGGCCCAGGGCCTCGGCGATGAGGCGGTCGATGATCCAGCCGTTCTCGGCGTGGACCTGCACGAGGCCGCCGTGCTCCTTCGACTCCTCGAGCACGCGCAGGAAGAGGTCGTCCGTGATCATCAGGACGTCCTTGTAGGCGAGGAACACCTTGAACGACGTGACGCCCTGGTCGACCATCTTCGGCATGTCCCGGAACGTGCCCTCGTCGGAGCGCGTGACGGCCATGTGGAAGCCGTAGTCGACGTGCGCCGTGCCCTCGGCGCGGCCCATCCACTGGTCGAGCGAGGACTGCAGCCCGTTGTCCTCCATCTGCAGCGCGAAGTCGACGATCGCGGTCACGCCGCCCGCCGCGGCGGCCTGCGTGCCCGTGTTGTAGTCGTCGGCGGTGGTCGTGCCGCCGAACGGCATCGACATGTGCGTGTGGTTGTCGATCAGGCCGGGGAGCAGGTAGCAGCCCGTGGCGTCGATCTCCTCGGCGCCCTCCACGGGGCCGATCTGGCCGACGGCGACGATCTGCTCGCCGTCGATCAGCACGTCGCCCTTGATCGTCTCGCGGGCGTTGACCACGGTGCCGCCGCGGATCACCTTCTTCATGTCCATCTCCTCGCCTGAGGGGTCGTCTCAGGCCGCGATGATAGCCGTGCTCCGGGGAAAATCCACGTCCGGCGTGGGATTCCCATCGCGGGGGCTATGGTGCCCGCATGGAGGCGGTGGGACTGGGGCTGCTCGCGGGGATCCTGTTCGGGCTGCTGACGGTGCTCGTGCGGCGCGGCATCATGCGCGTCCCCGACCCGGTCGCCGGCTCCGTCGTGGTGATCGGCCTCGCCCTCGCCGTGGTCCTCGCCGCCACCGTCGCGACCGGGCAGGCCGGCGAGCTCGCCGACGGCCGCGTCGCGATCGCGTACCTCTTGATCGGCCTCGTCGCGCCCGGCCTCTCGCAGATCGTGTTCATGCTGGCCGTGCGCGACGCCGGCGCGAGCCGCGTCGCGATCATGATCGGCACCGCGCCGCTGCTGGCCACGGTCATCGCCGTCGGCTTCCGCGACGAGCCGCTCAAGGCGGGCCTCGTGGCCGGTACCGCGCTGATCGTCGTCGGCGGCGCCAGCCTCGCCTGGGAGCGCACGCTGCCCGAGGGCTTCCGGATGCGCGGGCTCGTGCTCGGCTTCGCCTGCGCGCTGCTCTTCGCCACGCGCGACAACGCGATGCGGATCGCCGGCCTCGAGACCGACATGGACGCGCGCGCCGCGACCGCGTGGACGCTGCTCGGCGCGCTGATCGCCGTCGGCGGCTTCGCCGCCGTCACGCGCCGCGGCGCCCTGCCGGGCACGCTGCGCCTCGTCTTCCGCCCGTACCTGCCCGCCGGCATCGTCTTCGGCCTCGCCTACACCACGCTCACGATCGCCCTCGCGGTGGGCAAGGTGACCGTGTTCGCGCCGCTCAACGCGATGCAGTCCCTGTGGACCGTGCTGCTCGCGTGGATCCTGATCGGGCGCGCGGGCGACGCGATCGGGCCGCGGGTGATCGGCGCGATGGCGCTCGTCGTGGCGGGCGGGGTGATGATCGGGATCTTCCGCTGAGCGAGCCCGCTAGGGTGGGCCCATGCCGATCGTCGACGCCTCCGAGCTGCCGGGCCGCCGCGCCTACCGCCTGCTCGTCGACTGCGTCGTGCCGCGGCCGATCGCCTGGGTCACCACCGTCGACGCGGAGGGCGCGGTCAACCTCGCGCCCTTCTCGTTCTTCCAGGCCGTCGGCGCCGAGCCGCCGAGCGTGATCGTCTCGATCGGCAAGCACCGCGACGGCGCCTTCAAGGACACGGGCGTCAACCTGCGCGCCAGCGGCGAGTGCGTCGTCAACGTCGTCACCGACGAGCTCGCGGAGGCGATGAACGTGACCGCGGGCGAGTACCCGTTCGGCGTCGACGAGATGGCGCGCGCCGGGCTGACGCCCGCCCCGAGCCGGCACGTGGCACCGCCGCGCGTCGCCCAGTCGCCCGTCGCGCTCGAGTGCCGTCTGACGCAGGAGGTTCCGATCGGCGACACCGAGAACGCGTACTTCGTCGCCGTGCTCGAGGTCGTCGCCTTCCACGTCGACGACGCGCTCTACGACGACGGACGGATCGATCCGCGGCGCCTGCGGCCGCTCGGCCGCCTCGGCGGCAGCGCCTACAGCCACCCGGGCGAGGTCTTCGAGCTGGAGCGGCCGCCGTCCGAGCGGCCCGCCGCGGCGGGCTAGGCCGCCTCCGGCGCGCCGTCGGCGCCGATCACCGCGATCGGCACGCCGTGGCGCAGGACCGGGTCGCGGGCGATCTGCAGCTCCCAATCCGCCGTCGGCTCGTCCGCGGCGAGGATCAGCACCGCCTCGTCGATCGCGCCGTCGGCGAGCTCGGCGTCGGCGGTGCGGATCGCGTCGGCGCCGCGCGGGCCGATCGTGCCGGTCGCGGGCACCTCGAGCTCGACGAGGAAGTTGACGGCGGTGTCGAGGATGCGGCGCGCGGAGCGGACGTCGCCACCGACGTGCGCGGGCACGGCGATACGCAGCCGCGCGGGCGAGAGGCGCCGCACCAGCCCCGCCCACAGGTCCTCATCCACGTGCGCCGTGGCCACCACGGCGAGCACGGTAGGGCTCTCCACGTCGGACATCTGGGCTCCTCTCCCGTCGCGACCGATCGCTCCAACCATACACCCGTATTCGCGGTCGCGTCCGGTCGCGCCGTTCGGCGGCGTGGGCACGTCGACCGCCTAGCGCCCGGCCGCAGCCGCGTGCTGCACGGCCACCGGCACGTCGACGTGGAGGCGCGCCGTCTCCTCGAGGTCGCGCTCCGACCACGCCTGGCTCTCGTCTGGATGCAGCGCGATCACGACCTCGTCGGGGCGCCACAGCGCCGTCTCGTCCTCGAGGACCTGCACCGCGGACGCGCTCGCGTCGCCGATCCGACCCGACACGTCGACGCCGAGCTCGGCGGCCTGCGCGATCGCGTCGCCGAGCCGCCGCTGCGCCGCCGGGACGGCGCTTCGGTCGTCGACGGCGAACCAGAAGCCGAGTCGGCCGAGCAGGAGCGGCGCGACGATGCGCACGCTGACGGGGCCCGTGCGTCGGGCGAGCCGGTGCAGGAGCGCGTCGGGCAGCCGGTCGGCGGTGAGCAGGACGAGGATGCGCAGGGGCGGGAGGGGTGCGGTCATGGCGGTCACGCTAGGAGCCGGCCGTGGGCGCCGTGTGCGGGTCGGCCCGGCCTCGGGCGCGGACCCGCCGCGCCCGTCAGCCGAGCGCGGTCGCGAGCGCGATCGCGGCGACGTCGAGGCCGACCACGACGAGCAGGGCGTGGAAGGCACTCAGCCCGAGGAGGCGCTGGGCGGCGAGGGCGGCGAGCCAGGCGAGCGCGATGGCGCCGGCCAGCCACGGCCGCTCCGCCCAGGCCGCGGCGGCGACGATCCCGGTGCCGAGCGCGGTCAGGAGCCAGCAGGCGACGAGGGCGCGGCGCGCCCCGAGGGAGACGGCGAGGCCGCCGAGGCCGAGGGCGCGGTCGCGCTCGACGTCGGGGAGGGCGTTGGCGAGGTGCGCGCCGACCGCCGTCACCGCGAACGCGGACGTCAGCCAGAGGGGCGGCGAGGAGCCGTCGAGGCCGGCGCTGAGGAACCCCGGCAGGGCGCCGAAGGCGAGCGCGTACGGCAGCCACGACAGCGGCGTGCGGCTGAGGCCGAGGGTGTAGATCCAGCCCCACGCGACGGCCCACACGTGCAGCGACCCGCCGAGCCAGCCCGCGGCGAGCCAGCTCAGGGCGCAGGCGGCGGCCAGCGCGGCGACGGCCCACGCCCACAGGGCGCGCCGGCCGACGAGGCCCGCCACCACCGGCTTGGCCGTGCGCGCCCCGGCGCGGTCGAGGTCGGCGTCGTGGGCGTCGTTGGCCCAGCCGATCGAGAGCTGGCCCGCGAGCACGCAGGCGGTGACGCCGGCGAGGCCCGCGCCGCGCCAGCCGAGGATCGCCGCGAACGCCGTCACGAGCGCCGTGACGGCGAGCGTGGGGGTCGGATGGCACGCGCGGGCGAGGCCGCGCGCCGCCGTCACGCGATGCCGTCCGCCCGGTCGGCCTCGGCCAGCGCCGGGTCGCGCTCGGACGCCGGGCCGTAGCCGCCGCCCGAGGGGCCCAGCATGCGCACGCGGTCGCCGGCCCGCGCCTTGCGGTACGGGAACTTGCTCGGCAGCTCCTGCTCGCGGTCGGTGCCCGGGTTGAGGATGATCCGGCCCGGGGTGCCGTCGTCGCCGCCGAACAGCCCCGGCGGGCGCCACACGGAGCCCTCGCCCTCGAGCGAGAAGCCCGTGTCCTCGAGGAACTCGATCTCGCGGACCGAGCCGAGCCCGCCGCGCCACGTGCCGGCGCCGCCCGAGCCCTCGCGCAGCTCGTAGCGGGTGACCCTGAGCGGGTAGTGCGACTCGATGTCCTCGATCGGGTTGTTGCGCGTGTTGGCGTAGAGGGTGTCGACGGCGTCCATGCCGTCCTTGCCGCGGCGCGCGCCGTAGCTGCCCTCGTGGATGTCCATGTAGACCCAGTGGCCGCCGTCGGGGCGCAGCCCCGAGTAGGAGATGATCCGGAGCGTGCCCGTGCCCGCCGAGACGGCGTCCGGCAGGATCGGCGCGAGCGCCCGCATCAGCGTGTCGGCGACGAGGTTGCCGCCGGAGAAGCGCGCGATCGTGGGCGCCGGGAAGCGCGGGTTGGCGAGGCAGCCCTCGGGGGCCGTGATCGTGATCGCCCGGAACAGCCCCGAGTTCGTGGGCACGGGGTCGTGCGTGTCCGTGTCGAGCAGGATCGAGCGCAGCGCGACCCAGACGGCGAGGTCGACGGTGCCGACGAACGGCATGTTCAGCGGCAGGTCGATCTGCTCGGAGGTGCCGGCGAGGTCGACGACGAGCTCGTCGCCCTTGACGGTCACCGCCACCTTGATGCGCAGGTCGGAGTAGCGCGGGTCGGGGTGGTCGGGGTAGCCGTCGAGCAGGCCCTCGGCCTCGTACGTGCCGTCCGGCAGCTTCGCGATCTCGCGGCGCAGCATCCGGTCCGAGTAGTCCATCACGTCCGCGCAGGCCAGCCGGAACGCCTCGAGGCCGTGGTGGGCGATCAGCTCCGCCATCCGCTCGGCGCCGATCTTCGCGGCCGTGACCTGGGCCTCCATGTCGCCCACGACGAGCTCGGGCGCGCGCACGTTGTCGCGGATCAGCTGCCACAGCGTCGCGTTGGGTCGGCCCTCCTCCTCGATCTTGAGCGCGTTGAAGTGAAGGCCCTCCGCGTACGCGTCGGAGGCGTCGACGATGCCGCAGGTGCCGGGCGTGAGCGCGCCGAGGTCGAGGTGGTGCGCGGTCGTGCCGGAGAAGCCGACCAGCTCGCCGTCGTGGAAGACGGGCACGATGAAGCCGACGTCCGGCTGGTGCGAGGCGCCGTAGTAGGGGTGGTTGTGGATCACCACGTCGCCGGGGCGCCACGCCCAGCCGAGCTCGGCGAAGCGCCGCTCGATGCCCTTCACGTAGCCCGGGATCGGCCCGGACTGCAGCGGCGTCGACTGCACCGACTCGCACAGCTGGTTGGCGTCGGCGTCGCACAGCGCGCAGCCGAAGTCCTCGGACTCGCGGATGATCGACGAGTAGGACATGCGCGCCAGCTTGTGGCCCATCTCGACGGCGATCGAGTCGAGGCCGCCGGCGATCACGGCGGTGGTGACGGGGTCGAGGCGGGTGCCGCTCACGACGCGTCCTCCCGGGTCAGGATCAGGTTGCCGGCGGCGTCGGCCGTGGCGCTCCAGCCCGGCGGCACGACGGTGGTGGTGTCGGCGTGCAGAACGATCGCAGGCCCCGCGAAGGGCTCCCCGACGGGCAGGAGCGCCCGCTCGTAGAAGGGCGCGTCGTGCTCGGCGAGGGCGCCGTCGGGCCCGGGGAAGCGCACCGGCCCCGTCGCCGCGCGGGCGTCGGAGAGCGCGCCCGCGCTGACGGGCAGCCGGTCCACGGTCGGGCGCCGCCCGGTCGCGGTGACGCGGGCGTTGACGATCTCGATCGGGTCGCCGTGCGCCTTGCCGTACTCCTTCGTGTGCAGCTCGTGGAAGCGGGCCAGCTGCGCCTCGGCGAAGGGGCCCGGGTCGAGCGGCACGCGCAGCTCGTAGCCCTGGCCGACGTAGCGGCAGTCGAGCGCGCGCGTGACCGTGATGTCGGCGTCGTCGACGCCGTCGGCGTGGAGCCA
>JAURLF010000106.1 GCA_030831375.1 Gaiellales bacterium
CGGTCGTGCCGCCGCTCGTGCCGGCCGACGCGCCCGTGCTGCAGCTGCACTCGAGCGCGTACCGCAACGCGGGCGAGCTGCCCGCGGGCGGCGTGCTGGTCGTCGGCAGCGGCTCGTCGGGCGTGCAGATCGCCGACGATCTGCGCCGCGCCGGCCGCGACGTCGTCCTGTCGGTCGGCCGGCACGACCGGCCGCCGCGCCGCTATCGCGGCCGCGACTTCGTCTGGTGGCTCGGCGTGCTCGGCCTGTGGGACCTCGAGACGCCGCCGGCGGGCGCGCAGCACGTCACGATCGCCGTCAGCGGCGTCGACGGCGGCCGGACGATCGACTTCCGGGACCTCGCGGCCTCCGGCATCACCCTCGTCGGCCGCACCCGCCAGTGGGCGGACGGCGTCGTCCGCTTCGACGACGACCTCGCCGCCGCGATCGAGGGGGGCGACGCCAAGCACCACGCGCTGCTCGACCTGGCCGACGCGTACGTCGAGGCGAACGGCCTCGACCTGCCGCCCGACCCGGCCGAGCGCGAGCTCGGCCCGCTGCCCGCCTGCGCGCTCGAGCCCGTCCGCGAGCTCGACCTCGCCGCGGCCGGCGTGACGACCATCATCTGGGCGACCGGGTACCGCACCGACCACGGCTGGCTGCCGGCCGGGGCGCTCGACGCGGACGGCCGCCCGAGCCACCGCCGCGGCATCAGCACGGAGCCCGGCGTCTACTTCCTCGGGCTGCCGTGGCTGTCGATGCGCGGGTCGAGCTTCATCTGGGGCGTCTGGCACGACGCCGCGCGGATCGCCGCGCACATCGACACGCAGCGCGCGTACCTGGCCTACCCGGCCTGAGGCGCGCTACCCGAGCGACAGCGTGCTCGGCCCCTGCCGCTCGCGCGTCGCCTCGTACTCGGCGATCTTGTCCTCGCGCAGCAGGGTCAGGGCGATGTCGTCCCAGCCGTTGAGCAGGTTCTCGCGGATCTTGTCGTCGATCGGGAACGCGACGACGCGGCCGTCCGGCATCGTCACCGCCCGCTCCTCGAGGCTGACCGTGATCTCGCAGGGCGCCCCGTCGAGCAGGGCGCGCACGTCGGCCTCGGGCAGCTCGACGGTGAGCAGGCCGATCTTCGAGCAGTTCGAGCGGAAGATGTCGGCGAAGCTCGGCGCGATCACGACCCTGTAGCCCCAGTCCTGCAGGCCCCACGGCGCGTGCTCGCGCGACGAGCCCGAGCCGAAGTTCGGGCCGGCGACGAGGATCGGCGCGTCCCGGTACTCGGGGCGCGCGAGGACGAAGTCGTCCTCGTCCTGGCGCCAGTCCCAGAAGACGAACTCGCCGAAGCCGGTCCGCTCGATCCGCTTCAGGAACTGCTTCGGCATGATCTGGTCGGTGTCCACGTTCGCGCGGTCGAGCGGCGCGATCGCGCCCGTCACGGTCTCGAAGGGCTCCATCAGTCCCACTCCCTCACGTCGGTCAGGTGCCCGGTGACGGCGGCCGCGGCGGCCATCTCGGGGCTCATCAGGTGCGTGCGGCCGCCCTTGCCCTGGCGCCCCTCGAAGTTGCGGTTCGAGGTGGACGCGCAGCGCTCGCCCGGCTGCAGGATGTCGGGGTTCATGCCGAGGCACATCGAGCAGCCCGCGTCGCGCCACTCGAACCCGGCCGCGCTGAAGATGCGGTCGAGCCCCTCCTCCTCGGCCTGCGCCTTCACGGCCATCGAGCCGGGAACCACCATGGCGCGCATGCCGTCCTTCACCGTGTGCCCCTGAACCACGTCGGCGGCGGCCCGGAGGTCCTCGATGCGACCGTTGGTGCACGAGCCCAGGAACACCGTGTCGATGGCGATGTCCTCCATGGCCTCGCCCCCGTGCAGGCCCATGTACTCGAGCGAGCGGCGCACGGCCTCCTGGTCGGTGGGGTCGTCGTACTGCTCGGGCGTGGGTACGCGGCCCGTGATGGGCGCCACCATGCCCGGGGTGGTGCCCCAGGTCACCTGCGGCGCCAGCGAGGGCACGTCGACGTCCATCTCGCGGTCGAACTGGGCGTCGGGGTCAGAGGGCAACTGGCGCCAGGCCTCGACGGCCGCGGCGAAGTCGTCGGGCGCTGCCATGCGGCCCTCGACGTAGGCGAAGGTGGTGTCGTCGGGCGCAACCATGCCGGCGCGCGCGCCACCCTCGATGGACATGTTGCACACGGTCATGCGGCCCTCCATGGTGAGGCCGCGAATCGCCGACCCGGCGTACTCCACCACGTGGCCCTGCGCGCCCGAGACGCCCATCTGGCCGATGGCGCCCAGGATGAGGTCCTTGGCCACCACGCCGCGCGGCAGCTCGCCGTCGAAGTTGATGCGCATGGTGCGGGGCATGCCCTGCGGCAGGGTCTGCGTGGCCAGCACGTGCTCGACCTCGCTGGTGCCGATGCCGAACGCCAGGGCGCCGAAGGCCCCGTGCGTGGATGTGTGGCTGTCGCCGCACACGATGGTCATTCCGGGCTGGGTGAATCCCAGCTCCGGGCCGATCACGTGCACGATGCCCTGACGCGGGCTGGTGAGGGAGAACAGCGGGATTCCGAACTCCTTCGCGTTGCGCTC
>JAURLF010000107.1 GCA_030831375.1 Gaiellales bacterium
CAACGATAAAATCGGAAGATACATAGCAACGAGTACAAAGGCGACGAAAATGCCCATGAAAATCATGATCCCCGGCTCGATCAGCGATAGCGCCGCCGCCATCCGCGTCTGCACGTCGTCCTCGTAGAACTCGGCCACGCTTCCCAACATCGCCGGCAGCGCACCCGTCGATTCGCCGACCTCGATCATGTCGATCGACGCCTTGCCGCACACGCCGCAGCTCGACGACGCGAACATGTTGCGCTGCAGGCCCGACGGGTCGAAGGGCCGGCTGAGCCGCACGCTGAGGACGTTGTACTGCTGCTCGGGCAGCTCGACGTCGGCGCAGTAGCGGATGTCGGCGATGTCGTGGCGCTCGGCGATCAGCCCCTCCGTGAGCAGGAAGCCCGAGACGAGCTCGAAGTCGGCTCCCGGCGTGCGCATCGTCACGGCGACCTGCGTGAGCGGCCCGTCGGGGCCGCCGACCCGGATCTCCAGCGGCTCCTCGCCGGCCACGCGGTCCGTGCGCTCGACCGGCCGCTCGCCGCGCTGCAGGCGCAGCACACGCACCTGCGCGCTCGGCCCGGTCAGGGCGGGGCGGGCGTCGTCGGTCTCCGCGGCGTCGGTCATCGTGGGGTCATTGTCCCGCGCGGCGCGGCGGACGCCGCGCGCCGGCCCAGCATCGGCGCGGCCGCGCGGGGGTGCAACGCGGAAGTCCCGCTCGGTTGATAGGCAGCGGCTATCATCGAGCCGTGCAGCTGCGCCAGCTCGAGTACGTCACCGCCCTCGCCCGCGAGCGCCACTTCGGCCGTGCGGCCGCCGCCTGCCACGTCTCCCAGCCGTCCCTGAGCGGCGGCATCCGCGCGCTCGAGGAGGAGCTCGGCGTCCCGATCGTCGTGCGCGGCCGCCGCTACGCGGGCCTGACCCCGGAGGGCGAGCGCGTCGTCGCCTGGGCGCACCGCCTGCTCGCCGACGCCGAGGGCCTGCGCGAGGACCTCGCCGCGATGCGCGGCGAGGTGACCGGGCGCCTGCGCCTCGGAGCGATCCCCACCGCGCTGCCGATCGCCAGCCAGCTCTCGGCCGCCGTCGCCGCCGTCCACCCCGGGCTCGCCGTGACCGTGCTGTCGTTGACCAGCCGCGAGATCGAGCGCCGCCTCGGCGAGTACGAGATCGACGCGGGCATCACCTACCTCGACAACGAGCCGATCAGCGGAGTGCGCGCGATCCCGGTGGCCCGCGAGCGCTACGTCCTCTACGTCAACGCCGACGACCAGCTCGCCGGGCGCGGCTCGGTGACCTGGCGAGAGGCCGCCGAGCTGCCGCTGTGCCTGCTCACCCCCAACATGCAGAACCGGCGCATCATCGACGCCGCCTTCACCACCGCCGGCGCGAGCCCCGCGCCCCGCGTCGAGTCGGACGACATCGTGCCCCTCTGGGAGCACGTCGCGCACGGGCGCTGGTGCACGATCGGCCCGACCTCGTGGATCGAGGGGGGCGCCCTGCCCGACGAGATCACGGCCGTGCCGCTGACCGAGCCCGAGGTCGAGAAGGAGATCGGCCTGGTCGTCCCCGACCGCGATCCCCTGCCCACCATCACGCGCGCGCTCGTCGACGTCGCGCGCGGGGCCGCGTAGGGCGGTCGCGCCGGTCGCCGACAGGCCGAATCGGCAGCGGTGAGGCGGCCGATTCATGGCATAGTGCCGCCATGTTCGTGAACCGCATGCCCCGGTTCGAGCCGCTCACGCCGGACGCCCTCGACGTGATCGATCGCGGCTGGCGCCGGCTGGTGTCCGAGCTCGGGATCAAGTTCATGCACGAGCCGACGCTCGAGCTGCTCGCGCGCGAGGGGCAGCGCGTCGAGGACGAGGTCGTCTTCATCGACCCCGACTGGCTGCTGGAGCGGATCTCCACCACCCCGACGTCGTTCCGGCTGCTCTCGCGCAACCCGGACAAGCACGTCCAGTTCGACCCCGACACCATGGTCTTCTGCACGGGCCAGTCGATGCCGTTCGTCGACGACGGCCGCACGGGCCGGCGCGACGGCACGCTCGACGACGCCGTCAAGCTGCTGCGCGCCGCGCAGGTCACGCCCGAGATCGACACCCCGGGCTACCCGATCCTCGAGTGCAACGACCGCCCGCTCGACTCGCGCCACCTCGACCTGCAGCTGGCGATGTACGAGAACACCGACCTGCCGGTGGGCGCCGCGCAGATCCACCTCAACGGCGTGATCGACTCGATCGCGATGGCGGAGATGGCGCTCGGCGGCCGCGACGTGCTGGAGCGGGATGCGGGCGTGTTCGGCACGATCAACGCCAACTCGCCGCTCACGTTCGACACGCGCATGCTCGAGTCGCTGTGGATGCTCGCCGAGCGCAACCAGATCGTGAACGTGACGCCGTTCATCATGATGGGCGCGATGGGGCCCGTCTCGGTGCCCGCGGCCCTCGCCCAGCAGACCGCCGAGTCGCTCGCCGGCATCGCGCTCGTGCAGGCGATCCGCCCCGGCTGCCCGGCGATCATGGGCTCGTTCGTCTCCAACACGGACATGAAGTCGGGCTCGCCCGGCTTCGGCGGGCCCGAGGCCGCCCTCGGCATCCTCGCCACCGGGCAGATCGCACGCCGCCATAACGTGCTCTGGCGCGCCGGCGGCGGCGGGCTCAACGCGAGCCCCGCGGTCGACGGGCAGTCGTCGTTCGAGGCGCTCAACACGATGCTGCCGTCGTTCCTCGCCGGAGCGAACCTGCAACTGCACTGCACCGGCTGGCTGGAGGGCGGCCTCGTGCACTCCTTCGCGAAGGTCGCGATGGACACCGAGATGCTGCGCAACCTGATCCAGGAGTTCTCGCCGATCGAGTTCACGGACGACGCGCTCGCGTTCGGCGCGCACGAGGAGGTCGGCCACGGCGGCCACTTCTTCGGGGCGGCCCACACCCTCGAGCACTTCCGCGACTGCTTCTACCGCCCCGAGGTCTGGACGACCGACAACTTCTCCGCCTGGCAGAAGAAGGGCGCCAAGAACGCCACCGAGCGCGCGCTCGAGCAGTTCGACGCGATGCAGGCCGCGTGGGAGGAGCACCCGCCCACGCTCGACCCCGACCTGCACGCGGAGCTCCGGGCCTACGTGGACCGGCGCCGCACCGAGCTCGGCGACTAGCCGGTGACCGTCATCCTCGGACTCGCGGCGGCGGCCGCGTGGGCGACGATGAACATCCCGCTGCAGCGCGGGGCGCGCGCGCTCGACGGGCGGGCGATGCTGTTCTGGATCCTCCTGGCCGGCACGTCGATCGTGATCCCGGTCGCCCTGCTCGTCGACGGGCTGCAGGGGCCGTTCACGCCGCGCTCGCTGGCCGTACCCGTGCTGGCCGGGCTGATCGCCAACGTCGGCTTCCTCTGCCTCGCCCAGGCCCTGCGCGCCGGCTCGATCAGCGTCGTCGCCCCGATCATCGCCCTCGAGGGCGGGCTCGGCACGCTGCTCTCGATCGCGCTCGGCGAGCGGCCGAGCCCGCTCGCGCTCGGCCTGCTCGCGATCGCCGTCGCCGGCACGGTGATGGTCTCCTACGAGCCCGGGGCACGGGCCGCCAAGGGCGCGCTCTGGGCCCTGGCCGCGGCGATCTGCTACGCGGCGGTCCTGACCGCGCTCGGCTACACCGACCAGCCCGCCCTCACCTCCGCGGGGCTCGTGCGCTCGATCAGCCTGCTCGCCGCGATCCCGCTCCTGCTCCTGGCCACGACGCGCGACCCGCGCGGCTCGCTGCGCCTCCTGCTCCTCGCGGGCGCGCTCGACGCCGCGGGCATCGCCACCTTCGCCTTCGCCGCCGCACTCGGCCCGTCGAGCGTGGCAACCGTCGCCGCCTCGCAGTTCGGGACGGTGGCGGCGCTGATCGGGATCATCTTCCTGCGCGAGCGCCTCGCCCCGTCCCAGTACGTCGGCATCGCCGTCACCGCAGTCGCGATCACCGGGCTCGGGGCGTTCGGCTCGCCGTGACCGTCCTGCTCGGTCTGGTGACCGCCATCGCCTGGGCGGTCGCCAACGTGTTCACGCAGCGCGCGGCGCGGGTCGAGCACTCCCCGATCCTGATCATGTTCTGGGTGCTGGCGATCTGCACCACGGCCGTCCTCCCGATCGCGCTGATCGCCGACGGCGCGGATGGCCCGTGGACCGTGCGCACGCTGGCCTGGCCCGTCGTCGCCGGCGCCTCCGCCAACGTCGGCTTCCTCCTGCTCCTGCGGGCCCTGCGCGCCGGCAGCCTCAGCATCGTCGCGCCGATCATCGCCCTCGAAGGCGGCTTCGCCACCGCGATGTCGATCGGCCTCGGCGAGCGGCCGAGCCTCCTGCAGGCCGCACTCCTGGTGATCGCCGTCGTCGGCACCGTGCTCGTGTCGCTCGAGCCGGGCCGGCGCACCGCCGCCGGCGCCCTGCCCGCCCTCGGCGCGTCCGTGATCTACGCCGTCGCCCTGATCGGCCTCGGCATGTCGGAGCTGCCCGAGCTGACCACGGTCGGCGTCACGCGCCTGACCAGCCTGCTGATCATCCTGCCCGTGTTCCTGCTCGCCGTGCGGCGCCCGCCCGGGCGCGACAGCGCCGTCCCGATCGTCGCCTGCGGCCTGCTCGACGGCGTCGGCTTCGTCGCCTTCGCCTTCGCCGCTGCCCTCGGTCCGCTCAGCATCGCCTCCGTCACCGCGACCCAGTGGGGCACCGTCGCCGCGCTGATCGGCATCGTCATCCTGCGCGAGCGCCTCCACCTCAACCAGTACGTCGGGATCGTGGTCACCCTGCTCGCGGTGACGGGGCTCGGACTGGCGGGCTAGCGGGCGAGCGGCCTGTCGGCAGCCACCCGGCGCCGAAGGCCCGAGCAGGGGCCCCTACCGTCGGCGCTGCAGCGCCGCCACCGACGCCGTCGACAGCGGCTCCCGTGCGAACCCGGTCGTGCCGCCCCGTGTCGCGTACGCGGTCACGCGCCCGCTGCGCAGGCCGTGATGGGCGAGCAGCCGCCGGCGGCGGATGTCGTGCGCGAGGAAGCCCGCGGCGGCCTCGAGCGCGTCGACGACGGCCACGCCCGCGGCGTCGCGCACGGCGTCCGCATCGGCGTAAGCGGCCGGGGTCAGGAGCAGCAGCACGCGCGCGTCGGGTGCGAGCGCCCGGCTGCGCGCCACGAGCGCCGCGGGGTCGTCCGCGCCACGCTCGACGAGCGTGACGGTGCCGCCGCCGCGCAGGCCGCGGATCGCGCGGGCCAGCACCATCGTCTGCACCTCCTCGACGGCGAAGACGCAGGCGACACCGCCGCCGGCGGCGTCGGCGAGGGCCTGCCGC
>JAURLF010000108.1 GCA_030831375.1 Gaiellales bacterium
GAGGGGGCGCCCGGCCGTGTCGACGACGCCGGCGGCGGCCAGGGCGCGCGTGGATGCGGAGTCATCGGCGAGGACGAGCCGCACCCGCTGCGGCGCATGCAGTCGGTTCGGGCGGTACGTCTGGATGCCGCAGGTGGCGCCCTCCTCCCGCAGGAGGACCAGCAGGAGGCGTCCGACGGCGTGTCCGGCCACGTCGAGCTCGCCGTGCACGTGGCCCGCCCCGGTCAGGTGCAGGGTGCCGGCGCCGCGCAGCGCCGCGCCGAGCAGGGCGCGGCGGCAGCAGGCGCTCGCCGGCGGGTTGTGCGCGACCTCCTCGCGGACATCGCTGGCGTACGTCATGCGCCGCGCGCGGGGCGCGGCCGGCGGGCCTGTCCGAGCAGGGCGCGACCGAGCCGCAGCGGGTCGTGGTGGTGCCCGTCCGTGATGCGCGCGACGACGACCTCGATCCCGCTCTCGACGAGCGCCTGGCGGTCGAAATCGACGGGGATCAGCCCCGGGGCGTCGACGCGGCGCACGGTCGGCACGAGGACGGTGTCGACGATGCCCCGCCCGAGGTGGCGCTCCAGCCGCTCGAGGTGCGTGGCGGCGTCGTAGCCGATCGTCTCGTGCGGCTCCTGCAGGAGGTTCGCCACGTAGACGCGGCGCGCCGTGGACGCGCGCAGGGCGTCGGCGAGGCCGGGCACGAGCAGGGGCGGGATCGTCGACGTGAAGAGCGAACCGGGCCCCAGCACGACGAGATCGGCCGCCTCCAGGGCCTCGACCGACTCGGGATGCGGCACGGGCCGCTCGGGCTGGAGGCGCAGGCGCCGCACGGCGCGCCGCTCGGAGGCCACGGCCGTCTCGCCGGCGACGACACGGCCATCCTCCATCTCGGCCACGAGCACGGCCTTCTCGCGCGTCGCGGGCAGCACGCTGCCGGAGATCGCCAGCACGTGGCTGGAGAGGGCGACGGCGGCGTCGAAGGAGCCCGCCACCTCGGTCAGGGCGGCCAGGACGAGGTTGCCGAGGCTATGGCCCTCGAGATCCCCGCGGTCGAAGCGGTGCTGGAAGACCTCCGCGAGCACCGACTCGTCATCGGCGAGCGCGACGAGGCAGTTGCGCACGTCGCCCGGCGGCGGCATCCCGAGGTCGCGACGCAGGCGCCCCGACGAGCCGCCGTCATCGGTCAGCGTCACGATCGCGGTCGGCTGCGCGCCGGCCTGCTTGAGGCCGCGCAGCACGGTCGACAGGCCCGTGCCGCCGCCCAGGCAGACGATGCGCGGCTCAGCGCGCACGCGCGCCCTCCAGCGCCAGAAGGCGCCGCTTGCGCTCCGTCCCGAGCGCGCCGTACCCGCCGATGCTGCCGTCCGCCCTGATGACGCGATGGTACGGGACGACCACGCTCAGCGGGCCGTCGGCGCAGACCGCCCCGGCGGCACGCCAGCCGCGCGGACGCCCCGCGGCCGCCGCCACCTCGCCGTACGAGGCCGTCTCGCCGCGGGGGATCGCGCGTACCGCGCGCAGGATGCGGCGATCGTACTCGGGTACGCCGTGCCAGTCGCACGCGGCCTCGAGGTCGACGTCGGCGAAGGCGTCGTCCGCGCCCGCGTAGTACGCCGCGAGCCGTTCGGCGAGCACGCGGGCCGCCGGATCGTCACCGCTGCGGGCCGCGGGCCGGTGGCCGGGCGCGGGCTCGTCGTGGTCGACGACAAGGCCGCGATCGACGAGCAGCGACCCGGTACCCCAGCCGGGCGCCTCGTACAGGCAGGCGATCACCGCGCGGCCCCGGGCAGGCTGCGGCGTCCGCCGCGCGCGCCGCTGGGCGCCGGTCCGCCGATCCGGTGCAGGGCGGCGTGGATCGCGTGCGCGGTCTTCGCGGGCAGGCCGGGCACCGCCTCGATCTCCTCGGGCGAGGCCGCCATCAGCGCGTCGACGCCGCCGAAGTGGTCGAGCAGAGCGCGGCGCCGCGCCGGCCCGACACCGGGGAGGTCCTCGAGGGCGGAGCGCGTCGCCTGGTTCGTGCGGTCCCGGCGGCTCTGGCGCACGGCGAAGCGGTGCGCCTCATCGCGGATCTGGCGCAGGAGCAGGAGCCCCGGTGCATCCCGGTCGAGCACGACCGGCTGGGCGCGTCCCGGCAGCCACACCTCCTCCTCCCGCTTGGCGAGGCCGATCACCGCCGTGTAGGGCGCCTCGGCGCGGCGCATCGCCGCGATCGCCGCGTTCAGCTGGCCACGGCCGCCGTCGATCACAACGAGGTCCGGCGCCGTGCCGAAGGAGGCGTCGTCGTCGCGCGCCGCGAGCCGCGTGAAGCGCCGGTCGATCGCCTCCCCGATCGAGGCGAAGTCGTCGAGGCGCCCGTGCCGGATCGCGAAGGTCCGGTACTGGTCGGTGCGCGGCACGCCGTCGAGCATGACCGCCATCGACGCGTACTGGCTGTCGCCGCCGAGGGTGGAGACGTCGTAGCACTCGATCCGCCGCGGCAGGGACTCCAGCCCGAGCCGGTCGCGCAGCTCCTCGAGCGCGTCGGCGCCGCGGCTGCGCGCCCGCTCGTCCTGCAGGCGCACGCCCTCGAGCGCGAGCTCGGCGTTGCGCTGCGCGAGCTCGCGCAGCCGCCGCCACTCGCCGCGGGCGGGGGTGCGCAGCTCGACGCCGCTGCCGCGCCGGTCGGCGAGCAGCGCCGCGAGCTCATCCCGGCGCGCGAGGCCGGGCGGCACCACGACGAGCGGCGGCACAGCCGCTCCGCCGCCGTAGCGCTCATCGAGCGCGGCCTCGACCACGTCGTCCGCCTCCGCCGCCCCGGTGTTGTCGAACACGAACTCGACGCGCTCGGCGAGGCGC